>JASHTR010000535.1 GCA_030040455.1 Terriglobia bacterium
CGCACGTCCGGCAACCGCTGCCGGTCCCGCCAGCGATGAATCAGCTTGCGGCAGTTCGCTGGCGCGGGGAAGAGGCGTATGGCTTCGGCTTCCTCAGCGCCCGGCCAGTCGCGGGTTTTCACCTGGCACAGTACTACGTCTGTGGAACCGATGCCGATAATGTCAAACGCGCCCAGGGACGCCGCCGCCCGCGTGCAAGCATAGCCTGCCGCTTCCAGGAGCGTCATGCTCCGATGCTCGTTGCGCCTGCCTTTAGCCTTGGCGTTCATGCCGCCCCAGCCGCGCGATGAGGTTCTCGATTTGCTCGCGCAACGTTTCCAGGTAGACGCAGAGGTCAACGGCTTCGTCCAGGGCCTCTTCAACCAAGCCCGCTTTCTTCCAAAGCTCGCCGCCGTGCTCGCGCTGCCCGGCGCGGTACTTCCGGTCAATTCTCGCCGCGACGTTCCGCTTGACGCGGCGCAAGTGCGCTTCGTGATCGGGGTTCATACTCTTCATCCTCTTCGGAAATCGCATGACTCACGTGACTTTGAGAGTAAATGTTTTCATATCAAGTAAATAAAAGTCACATGTTCCGTGTGACTACGGTGTGACGAATGTGACTTTGCAGCCTGGAAGACACAGAGAGTCACATCCCAGTAACACACTGTTTGTAACTCGTATCCTTGCGAATATAAGAGGCTTAGACTGAGAGTCACACAAGTCACGTAAACTGCATAGGGGCCTTACGCCAGACGCCACGGCCATCACCTCGCCCGATAAGGCCTTCGCTCACCCACCGCCGCAGAAGCCGCCTCGCCTGCTCGTTATGCTCGTAATCGAAAGCGCGTTTAACGTCTGCGGTTGTGAACGGGTCGGACAGAAGGCGGAATTGATTTGTTTCCTGGCTTCGCAATGGGTCTCGCTCCAGCACCTCCAGTATAGAGGCTCGACTGTAGTGGGTGGCCTCGCCATCGTCATCGAGATGTCGAATCACATGAATTGGCCCTATGTTGCCTCTGCCGCGCCTGAAGCCCGCGATGCGGAGAGATTCCTCGCCGCTCTCTTCGACGCCGATGCGGAGGTCAGAAGCGTTAATTAGAACCTTGCCTCCGCGCGCACGCTCAAGCCACCGGCGCGGGTCATCCGCCAAATCGGGCATTGCCGCCCGGTCGTCTTGCCTGGTCGGCTCTTTGTTCACGTGGTGGACAAGCAGAACCGTCACGCGGTGCTGGCGCTGCCAGCACCGG
Source organism: Terriglobia bacterium (assembly GCA_030040455.1). Lineage (GTDB taxonomy): Bacteria > Acidobacteriota > Terriglobia > UBA7540 > UBA7540 > RH2-MAG17b. Next base: position 1,227 of record JASHTR010000535.1, read on the forward strand.
AACTGCCCGAATACGTCCCGCACCTCCTCATTCCTGATGCTCGCGCTGGGCCAAGCCTCGTAAGGATCAATGACAACAAGCTTAGGGAGTCCCTCATGTTCCGGCAATGCGAGCCATTCTTTCACCACCTGCGCTGGGATCACGTCCGATGGGCTGTCAAGCCAGTACCACGCGCTCCAGAGGGGTGGTGCTTCCGTGAGGCCCAGGGCGGGGAGCATAACCCTCACGATGTCGGCGGCGTCGGCGCGCCCATTTTCAAAATCGAGATAGATGACCGCCGCTTGGCGCGTCGGGAAGCCGAGAAAGTTCCCCCCAGCAGCCACGCACATTGAACCCTGATAGATCAAAGGACTTTTCCCGATCCCGCTATCCCCCACCAGGATAGCGATCTGCCTCATTCCTACAAGACCCTCGATAAGATATTCGCTCCGGTCGCGGGAGCGCCCGATTGCCAGTAAATCGGAAAGCCCGCACAGGCCCCACCGTCTCAGATCGGCGGCAGCTTTACATCCAGCGGCGTGAGTCTCAGTAATTGTTGGCGACATCTTTAGCGCCTCGGCTGTCCCGACAGTCGTTCGTCGTCTTTATGGTCTCGCTCTTTCGGATGAGGACTACGCACCCTGCCTCGAATTTGATTTCAACTGCGCCGTAAAAGCGCGCAGCCTCAAGCTCGCGGAGCAGTGCAAGCAGCTGACTCATCGCCTTGTCTCCGGCGCCTCCGGGCGGGCCGGTGTATCGCCTTGCGTGATGAGCCGCGCGAGCTCGCTTTCAGGGATGCGAACTGACCCATGAATGTGTGTGACGCGTACCTTCCGAAGCAAAATCCACTTGCGCCACGTGCTTTCCTTGTGGCCAGTGATTTTCGCCGCTTCACTGACTCGGTACTGCTGTTCCATTCCCATAGCAATCAATCCTCACTTTCCGCTCGAAAGCGTGATCTTTATCCAGTTATATGTGGCCTTTGACAAAGGCGAAAGGGCGGAAACCGCCACTTTTTGAAAAATATTTTGGCGGTTTTGCCCCAAGGCGTGCTACCCTACGGTATGGGAGGCCGTAGGTCGCAAGGTCAGCTTATCTTCAGTGAGAAATTTACTGATGAGCAAGGCTGCCTCTACGACATGAACGTTTGGAAGGTGTCCGCCAGCGATAAATACCCGGAGGGAGTCCGCTACCGGCTGGCTTTTATATCACGTGGGGAGGACTCACCCGGAGTGCTTTATGACAACCACTTCCCCAAGGGTCACCACCGCCACGTTTACCGGCGTGAAGAGGCGTATGAATTCCAGGGGATCACTAAATTGATTGAGGATTTTCGAAAGGATATCCAACAAGCGAAAGGTGACAGGCCATGAGGGAAATTCTGACCATCCGCATCAAGCCTGTTGAGGAAGGGCTTAAGGAGTTCCAAGAGGCGTTCGAGGCCGTCCGGCACGGGCG
>JASHTR010000536.1 GCA_030040455.1 Terriglobia bacterium
CGTGCTTGGGTTGGCCGAGACCATAGACGACGGGCACAAAGCGTTGACTCACCCCGGCAATAATCAGCGCGGCGAAGCCGAGCAATTGCATGTCACGAAGAGGACCGTCGAGAAGCGCCGTACGCAGGATTGTTTCCTGTAAGTTTGCCGCCGTCGTCTCGGCAAAGAAAAAGAATCCACTGAAGATTGCCTGGATCACGAACCAGAAAAGCGCCGCCATGATGAACAGTTCATACGGACTTCGAGGACCCATAGATTGCCGGGCGGTTTTGAGGATAATGACCACGAAGAGGACAATTGCGGTGATTTCAGCCGCGGCCGAAGCAGCTCCAAGGCATAGGGCGAGCGTGCCGCGCTCGAGCATGTCGCCGCCGAAACGAAGGACGATGCCGGAAAGCATGAGGTAAAGGGTCAGATTCGCCAAGCCGGGCTGCCACAGAGTAGTGAATTTGAAGCGCGGAAAAGATTGGTAAGCGAAGCCCATCACGAACAGACCTACCCAGCCAAAAATCATGGCGTGCGCGTGCGCGTGAATCATGGGAAGCAGTTGAGGCTGAAGCAGTGATTTGCCGAGTGAAATCTCGACCAGTGCAATCACGCCCCACAGGCCGCCCAGAGTGAGCATGATCGCGATGGCAGACTTAAAAAAGCGCCGGTAGATGTAGTCGGCCAGGCTCTCATGATAGACGTAAGGCTCCTTCTCCGGCTTTTCGATCTCCGCGTTAAGGTCCTCGAGCAGTGCCTTGAGGTCCGCCTGATGGACACGGGCGAAAAATTCAAGCGCCTCGACCGGACCGTTTTCACCGCCGCAGCCTTTGAGGCCGTGTCGATCAAAAATCTTCCGGGCCGAGGGACACAGTCGCACGATCTCTGCCACGCTGGTTGATGCTTCTATTTTTTGGCTCATTTCCTTTTCCAATGAATGGCGTACCCAGCCTCTTTTTTCCCGAGCTAACAGGGTCAGAATAAGAAATTTGCCGTAAGGCGGACGATGACTTTTGTCACGGAAGCCCTCAGGCAATCTGCCGTGTTGTGCTGGGGAGGCACGATTCAGCTCGCGCCTCTGACCGTTGTGCGCCGATGAGGGGTGGGGGATCCGCGTAACCGCTATCGCGTGACTTTTGTCATACCCACAATCTATTGTGTCATGCAGAATGCCTAAGTGAGAAAGATACAGCGAGGAGATGAAGTGTTATGGTTACGGCAACCCGGGTTCTCCGACGGGAACATCAATCGATCCGAGGGGCGCTGGGCCTCGCGGAACATATCTCAGTCCGGATTGAGCGCGGGGAGCAGTCGCCGCCCGGGGTACTGGCTAAAGTGATGGATTTTTTCCTGCTCTTTGTGGATCGGTGCCATCACAGCAAAGAAGAGGACGTCTTCTTTCCTCTGCTCGAGAGCAGAGGAGTTCCGACTTCGGGCGGTCCCATTGGCGTCATGCTGATGGAGCACGATCGGGCACGGGGGCTGATCCAGGAGATGAGCGAGGCAGCAGAGGCTTATGAGGCGGACGGGGAAGCAGCGGGCAAGCGATGGGCTCGCTCGGCGTGGGATTATTCCGGGCTCATGCAGGAGCATTTCGGGAAGGAAGAAGATGTTCTTTTCAGAATCGCCGATAATCTCCTGAGCCCTGAGGAGCACGGCGCGGTTGTGGCCAGATTTGAGAGGATCGAGACGGAAAAGCTCGGCCCGGGAAGACACGAAGAGCTAGAAGCCATGATGAAGGAGCTGATCGCAAAAAACGGCGCCCATTAAGAAATTTCTGACCCTTGCCATCGTGGGCAATCTGAATTTCCTAAACAATCCCAAAATCAGGACGAAAGGAAGAGATGAGTACACCCAACAGCAACGATGTGCCAAAAATTACTTCAACCATCGACGTCCGACCCATTCCCCACCAGCAAAGGCATCCGCTGATCTTCCGAACTTATGACACTCTAAAACCAGGAGAAGGATTCATCCTGGTGGTCGATCATGATCCTAAGCCGGTTTTCTTCGAGCTGGATTTTGTCCAGAAGGGCAAATTTACCTGGGATTACCTGGAGCAGGGACCGGAATTGTGGCGCGTCCAGGTTGCGAAGACGCAATAGCTTGGTTGAGGGCGAGCTGAAGACGCACCGACTGAGGAAATTGGTTGCGGACAGTGGTCGGCTCCAGGAGCGCATCCAGACGGTTTCAGGTTGCCGACCTCTGGACAACTCCTTCCCTCAGCACAATAATTCAGACGCTCAACACCGGGCAAGGCGCGTCGCGAATAACGGCATAGGTAAGGTCTCGCAGACGCCCTAGGGCTCCCGCTTCCGGACTCCGTCCGATTACCAGCGCATCCGCCCTCAGACTGACTGCGGCCTCGGTCAGCGCCTGCTTGATGGGGCCGACGGCGATGTGAATCCGAGCATGGGGCGCAAAGGTTTTTTGCAAATCTTCGAGGCGTTGGCGGGCTGCATGCTCCTCAGCGGAGTGTAGTTCTTCATTGAGTTTCAGTCGAACGGGCAGATCCGGTTCGCCAGTTGAAATCGCATGGACGAGCGATAGATTCGCATGAAAGCTTTCTGCCGCACGGGTCGCATACCGAAGAACCCTCTTCGAGTCTGCGTGCAAGCCGACTGCGCAGAGCCATTCCCGGTGGTCGAGGCCCCTCGGCTCTATCCTCTCAGCATGGCGGGCCGTGAGCACAGGACATTCAGCCGTGTCCAGAACCTTCGCAGTGGTTGAGCCGAGGAGGCGCCTTCGAAACGCACCCGCATGTGTTGGCATCACGATTAAGTCGAATTTGTCGTCTCGGGCAACCCTGGCGATTTGGGTTGCTGCATCGCCAGCTACGAGCATTCTTGGGCTTTTATCGACTGGAAAATCGGCATGAAGAAATATCCCGAGCTTCTCCCGGGCCACGTACTCGCGGTTCTCCTCAATTTCAGGTAACGGGCGCGCTATAAGCTCGAAGCTGCCCGAAAAGGGTGGGAGGACGTGAAGAATGGTTACCTTAGCGGAGGTAATCGACGAGGCTCTCTTCACAAAAGGAACCATCGCTGCGCACGAAGCCGAAAAGTCCACCGGGAAGAGAATATTTTGAATGATCGCCATGTTGTTGTCTCCCTTCGCTCCGGAATCTATCATTAGTCTACTTCCACCTGGTGATCTCTGGACCAGGCACGAAGATGCGGTAGAGAACCGAATCGAGCGATAAGACAAGCGAAAGCGCGCAACAGTTTCAACACGGCACATATTAACTTTTTTGTTTTCAATAAGGCAATTCATTGATACAAGACGTCTTCGGTTTAAGAATCACGTTTCCCAAACTGCCTTATAATGTTCTGTTTCTTATCCCTTGAACTTCGAGTCTCCTGTCCCAATGGTTCATGACGTAAGTCCGCCGGTGTTCGTCGTTGTCACCCTGAGCGGAGCGAAGGGTCTCCGCATTTGATTTTAAAGAAATACCGGGATGCTTCGCAGAGTTTACCCTGAGCTCCTTCGCTGCGCTCAGGACCGTTCGAAGCGGAGCGAACGGGCTCAGCATGAC
>JASHTR010000537.1 GCA_030040455.1 Terriglobia bacterium
AATATTGCGCAGACCGAAAAGCTTTCCTGCGAGCTCCAGGTTTTCTCGCACCGTGAGATCGTTATAGAGGAACGTGGCATGGGAAACAAAGCCCAGCCTCGACTTCAACTCAGCGGCATGGTGGCTTACGTTGCGACCATCGAGCAGAATTTCCCCCTCGCCCGGCTGAGAAAGCAGCGCGAGCGTCCTGAGCAGCGTCGTTTTTCCGGCTCCGTTCGGTCCGCAGAGCAGAACGCACTCGCTGGGAGCGACGGCAACGCTCACTCCTCTCAGCGCCGCAAAATCACCGAAGTATTTCCAAAGGTTGCGAGCTTCGAGCAGACGCTCAGTGCGGCGAATGTCGGGCGGCATAGGATTCAAGCAGTGCCGGCGGGCTCTTCTTGATGAGAACCACAAGCCTGGCCTTTAGCTCCAGGCGTTCCCGCCAGTATTTCTTTTCGGGCATCTTCCCGGCCGTAAAAAGCTCGTCCAGGTTGGCCAGGGAGTCCAGAAGCTTTTCCAATTTGTTCTCCAACTCCTTTTGAATTGGGCCGCCCGCCCGGACCTCGCCTTTCCTGGACCATTCCTTGGAAACGCGGACGCCCATTGCCCAGAGCAGCACGAGGAGGAAGCAACCAATCAACGGAAGTCCCAGGCGCGTCATCGGGTTGGCCAGTTCTTTGACGGTCTGCTCCTGATTGTTTTCCGATTCAGGCGCGGAGAGGAGTGGACCTTGGAAGCCTGCCTCAATGAGGTCACCCGGTTTCAAGTCCCGTGCGATCAGCTTTTCACCCCCCGTGTCCGGATCGCTTCCCGAGGGCTTAAAGAGCGGGGAATTCACCGCCAGCGAGGCAGGCACCACGTCGAGCTCAATCTGATCGATGGGATAGGGGACACTGTCAGCAAGCTCAAAGCCTTGGGACGTATAATCCGCCTCGTAGGCCACCATCACCACCGTTAGACCCGGCTTGAGCGGATATTGAATGGAATATTGTCCCGGCGCTCCACCCGGCTGCGCGTCTTGCGGCAGAGGCAGATTCATTTCGCCGCCAACCGCGACGGAAGGCGGGCTTACCCCCTGCGCAAGGCTAAATAGGAATGTGCCGCTGGGATTCACATAAGCAACAGGCGGATTGGTGTTGTTCCTTAGCGCGAACAATTCCTCCACGCGGACTTTGTCTCCCTGTCCACGCACCAGAAAGCGCGCCGAGCTAATCCTCAGAGGCGGAGACTGGGTAACCGAATCGTAGATCTTCAAGTCCACTTGGGCCTGCGCCTGGCCGCCCAATTGCGCCGGAGCATTATAATTTACATTTTCATGGGTCGCCTGAAGCAGAAAGAAGGCCTTCGGCTTGATCTCCGCGCTTGTGAAGACAAAGCGGCCGTTGGCGTCGGTGTTGGTGACAGCAACTTGCTCCACCTTGCCATTCTCAGGCTTGAGGAGCTCAACTCGCTGGCGCGCCGCCGGGCGGCGCGTGGTGCCGTTCGATATATATCCCGCGATCCGGCCGGCGGCAAAGAGAGGAAACGGAAAGAGGAATACCAGCACGATGGCACAATTCTTCCAGACGAGATGGCTATCCGGCGTCTTCACAGCATCTCACTTCTCTCAAGGAAGTAAAAATTCAAGTTCGTTGTTTTCATATTTTTACTTCCCTGTGGACCGAGCGTGGTCCGGCCATGTGAAACACTCAGAAGCTGTGAAAAATTAGAAGACAAGCAAAAAGCATCACGCCAAGGCACAAAGCCGAAAAACAAGTTGAAAGTCAAAAGTTAAAGGACTTCTCCTTATAAACTTTCGACTCTCGACTTTGAACTTTCAACTTGCCTTAGCATCTTTGCGAGAGGCTTTGCTTTTTCCCGCACCTTGTCACTCATCACTGCTTTTGGCTTTTGCGTCCGAAATCGGAGTGCCGCAGTTTCCGCAGAATTTGACGGGAATAGGGTTGTTGAAACCACACTTTTTGCAGGCATAGCTCTCGGCAATTTTGTCCCTCATGCGCTCGCGTCGGGTCGCAACCTCCCGCTCGATAAACCGGTCTTCCGCCGTGCTATGCTCCAGTTCCTGCGAAGCCACCATCAGGCGCGCCGCCTCTGCCTTATAACTATCGCGTAGCGCCTCGTAATCCTTCGAGGCAAGCTTCCTGGCCTTGTATTCAAATTCCAGGTCGCGCAAATTTTCATACACCACCATCCGCCGCCGTTTCAAGTCTGCCGCCGGAGTCACGTCGACCGGCAGAACGGACTTATCTTCATCCCGGGTTGAGAGCAAGGGATAAATGACGAAGATCGTCAGAACGACGACGATGATGATGATAGCCAGAAGCATAGGAATTTATTCATTGAGTCATTGAAACACCGGATGAGTAGATGATTCGCAGAGTTTTTCTTCAATGACTCTATGACTCGATCCTGCTCATTTCTTCTTCAACCGCGGTCATCACCTCCGCGTCGACGGCAACGCCTGCACTTTGCGAAGGCGCGGGTTTCCTTCGCCACCGTCGGACGATGACCAGAACGATTATTAATCCAATGACAAGGCCAATCCCCGGCAAAATCCACACGGCGAGATCAAATCCCATTGCGGGAGGCGATGCAAGGACGCGCACACCATAGCGCCCCCTGAGATCAGCCAGAATGGCCTTATCATCTTTGCCTTGGCTAATATCTTTCAAAATGACGGTCTCAAGCTCTCCGCGGCTCGCGCATTCCGAAGGAAGGTGGGGACAGTGATTCAGCGTGGTGACGCATCCGCACAGGCAGTAGACCTGGTTGCCAACCCCTTCCAGTGTTGGCTTCTGAGAACCCTGCATCACCGGAGTCACTGCGAGAATAAAGACAAGCAGCAGGAGCCACCTCCGGTAATTTCCAGTGGGGTTTTCCAGCAACCTTCTAGAAAGCATTCCGTTCTTCCAGCGCCTCGGCCTGCGACTGCCGAATCTGGGCCATCTCGCGCTCCACCCGGCTGGGGATCAAAGCGATCAGCGTGCCCAACACCATCACGATGCCGCCGATCCATACCCAAAGAACCAGCGGATTCACAAAGACTTCAATCACGGCCTTGCCCGTGCCCGGATCCTGACCGGCCAGGACCACGTAAAGATCCTGGGCAACCGACCGCTGGATGGCAACGTGGCTGATGGGCTGCTGGCTGGCTTTGTAGAACCGGCGCTGGGGATCGACCGTGGCATAGGCTTTGCCGTCTTTAACCACCGTCAACACGGCGGTTTGATAAGTGTAGTTCGGCGTATCGCCGCCGTAGAAAGCATCGCAACGGAGCAGGTAGTCGCCCGTGCGGAGGATGTCCCCTTGCTGCATCAAAGTTTTGGTGTGAGTCTTGAAAGCCAAGCCTGCCAGTCCAACGAAAATCAGCACGATGCCAATGTGG
>JASHTR010000538.1 GCA_030040455.1 Terriglobia bacterium
CGTATCGCCTACACCCCTTCGGTGGATGGGGTCCAGGAGTTCAAGGTACAGCAAACGAATTTCAGTGCCGAATATGGAAACTCGGGCTCGACCATCATCAACGTGATCACGCGTTCCGGCACGAACGGCTTCCATGGCAGCGCCTACGATTTCCTGCGCAACAATGACCTGGATTCCCAGGATTACTTCCTCAACCAATACCCGCAACCCCTCAACCAGCTCCCGCACCTGGAGCGGAATGTTTTCGGCGGCACTTTTGGTGGCCCCATACGCAAGGACAAAGCCTTCTTCTTTTTCGACTATGAGGGCACGCGCCAGAGTTCGCTGGCAAGCGCGAGCGCCGGCGTGCCCAGCGCGGCGGAGAAGGCGGGAGACTTCAGTGAGCTTTGCAACGACGTTAGCGAGCTCGACGGCAAGGGCCCGGGGACGTTCAACTCAAGCGGTGTCTGCTCAGATCCCAACGGCCAACTGTGGGACCCCTACATCGCCTCCTACGACGTGAACCACAATGCCTTGCGTTCAACCCCCATTCCGGACAACGACATCGCCACGTACACAAGCCTTGCCACGGGAGTTTCGCTACCGGGAGGTACGGGGCCAGGAAACTTGATCGATTCCGCCGCGAAGAAGTTGATGTCGTATTTCCCGGCGCCGAACTATAATCAGGGAGCGCCAAACGGGGGCTATAGCCCGTACCTCAACTGGGTCACCACCGGTGCCACTGGACTGAACAATCACCAGTGGGACTTGAAAATTGATCAGCATTTTGGTGACCGCAGCACGCTGAGCGGGAAATATGCCCAACGAATGACGCATGCGATTAACCTGGACTGCTTCAACAACATAGCGGATCCCTGCGCGGGAGGGGTCGGACCTCAATCGGCCCATCTGCTGGCGCTGGACTTTGTACACACTTTTGGCCCGACAACGGTGCTTAATGTTTCCTACGGCTATACGAGCGTCGGGCGCCAACTTCAGCCCTCGGCGGCGGATCCGGTAACAACGCTGGGGATGCCAAGCTACATGGACCAATCCGGTTTCAAGGTGCTTCCGTCTATATTATGGAATTACAGCAACGAAACGGCCGCGGAAGCCGCCAACAACGACACCGCCATTGGGGGACAGCCATGGTCTATCCTGGAGGACAACACGGCATCGCACGACCTGCTTGCTTCGCTCACCCATATACAAGGGCGCAACGAGTTTAAGTTCGGCGCCGAATTTCTCATAAACCTCTACAACTACTCGCAACCCGGCACGCAAAATGGACTGTTTGCCTACGGCCCGGCAGGCACATCGCAGAACTCTGGCATTTCGGGGACGGGCGGGGATAACTTGGCGAGTTTCCTGATCGGAAGCGGGTTCGGCGGCTGGGGGCAGTATGAAATTCCCGCGTGGCTTTACACCCAAAACCACGGCTTTGCTGGCTACGCGCAGGATGCCTTTCATGCCAGCCGGAAGCTCACGGTCAACGTCGGGCTTCGCTATGATTTGACCATGCCAGAAACGGAAAGGCACAACGAGTTGAGCTGGCTCGATCTCAATGCGGCTTATCCTTCGACTGTCCCCGGGTACCCCGTCCTCCAGGGCGGTCTGGCGTTTGCCAGCCCCGGCCAGCGCTCGGCCCTTAACCCTGACTATCGGGACTTTGCGCCGCGCATCGGCCTGGCGTATAGCCTGAACCATAAAACGGTGATCCGCACCGGATACGGAATTTACTATGGCATGTCGCGGGCAGCGGCGAATGCAAATGCGATAACTCCTAACGATCCGGGATTTGACGGGACGACCTCCTGGGTCGACACGTCTAATGGTGCCGGCCTTTTGCCTTGTTGCGGGCTCAGCAACCCCTTCCCGAATGGGATCACGCCCGTCACGGGTAGCTCGTTAGGATTGGCGACCCAGATTGGCAACCTCTCATCAGCGCCCAATGGGTTCGAGCGGACAATGAACGCCACGCCCTATACCCAGACCTGGAACTTCGGAATCGAGCGCCAGTTCCCGGCAAGTATGCTCCTCAACATGGAGTATATCGGCCAAGAGTCAACGCACCAGTACTTTGGAATTGGCGGCAATTACAATCTCGATCATTTAGGCCCACAAGAGCAGAACATGACGCCGGCGCAGATCCAGGCGCTGAACGCTCAAGTCCCCAATCCCTTTTACGGGATCATACCCAACAGCTCGCAGACTACAACACAATACCAGCTCGACGTTCCCTATCCTCAATTCAGTGGCGTCGACATCGCCAGTCCACCGTGGGCCAATGCGAACTATCAGGCGTTGCAATTGGGGCTTGAGAAACACTTTTCGAATGGGCTGCAGTTCCTGGTTACCTATGTGTGGTCGAAATCGCTCGACGATGATTCGAATCCCGGTAACGCTGGTGGATCAGGCCTCGGAAACGCCCCTGTCCCCCTGGATCCCAACGACTTGGAGCTCGCGAGGTCGGTTTCTCAATACAATATCCCGCAGGTTTTCCAGTTCAGTTACGACTATCAACTGCCCTTTGGGCGCGGGAAGCGCTTTGGCGCGCGAATGAATCCGGTGCTCGACGCCATTATCGGAGGCTGGCAGACCACCGGCATCTGGCGGTATGACGATGGCCAACCCATGATCGTCTCAATTTCGACGGCTGTTCCTGGCCTGCCTGGCTATGGTCAGTCACCGGAATTGGCAGGTACGCCACGGGCCAACCCGTCGTCCAAGTGGTTCCTCCCGGCGTCGCAGGGTGGCGGGTACTTTGCCAATCCTCAGGTCTTCCAACAGCCCGCGCCTTACACAATCGGTGACACGCCTCGAACCCTTCCGTGGCTGCGGTATCCTGGCACGGAGAACGCGGACTTGTCGCTCTTCAAGGAATTTTCCCTGAACTGGGTTCGCGAAGGCATGCACCTCGAACTCCGTACGGAATGGTTCAACGCCTTCAATCACCCACAGTTCGGCAACATCAACACAACCGTCTCGCCGAGCAACAGCGCCTTCGGGCAGATTACTGGACCAGACGTAAACTCGCCGCGCGAGATACAGATGGCTCTGAAGCTGTACTTTTAGATGTGTCCACGCAATGCGGTGGCAAGGAGGTTTGTGGGCATTGCATCCTGTTGCTCGTGCTCGGCTAAGGCCTTGGCAAATGGCTTGGAGCGCGGCGTTCTGCGCCGCGCTCTTTCTTTTTCATGGAACCCTCGTTGCTGTTGCTCAATCGTCGGCTTCTATCGATCAAAAAGCCGCCTGGGATTTTCAGCAAGGCCGGGTTGCCGATGCCGAGACCGCGCTTCAATCCGTCTTGCGCGCTCATCCTCGCGACCTCTCGGCATTGAGCCTCATGGCCGTCATTCTTGACTCCCAGCGGAATTATTCCGGGGCTGAGGAGTTCTACCGCCGCGCCCTCCAGATCGCACCCAGGTCTCCCGCACTATTGAATAATCTCGGAAACCACTATCTTGCGACGGGCAATCCCAAGAAAGCAGAAGAAACTTTTCGACGCGTAGTGACCGTTGATCCGCATCATGGGAACGCGAACCTGCAACTGGCCGAAATGAGTCTGCAACAGGGGCAGGGGGCGGAAGCTCTTGCCTGCCTCAATCGCCTGAAAGCCGCTGATCAGGACCAACCCGTGGAGCAGCTCCTGAGGGCAGAGGCGCTCGGTCTCATAGGTAAGTGTGGCCCGGCCGTGCAGGTGCTTAGCGCGCTCGAAAAGAAAACGGCTGAGGACCCGCATTTCAGCTATTCCATTGGCCTCGCCTATGCCCAATGTCAACGTTATGATTTGGCCGAAAAATCGTTCGGCGAGGCCCTGAGAGCCGATCCCACCAACTTCAACGTCCTCTACAATCTGGGGGTCGCCGCGCGCCGTGCCGGGCACCTCGGGCGAGCGCAACAGGTGTTCGAGGCTGCTCTGCGGTCAAGGCCGGAAGACATCGATGCTCTCTACGCCTATGGTGGCCTGTTGATTGCGACGAAACATTTTCTGACGGCTAGTGCTGTCTTGTACCAAGCGGCGCGATTGGCCCCGGATCGCGCCGATGTGCTTCTACGTTTGGCTCAGGCCACCGAGGCGCTTGGGTATTACGATGACACCGCCCGCACGTATGAAAAGTACCTGAAATTGCGTCCTGCCGACGAGGTTGCCCGGCGTGAGTTGGGCTTCTCGTTGATCCTCACGGGCC
>JASHTR010000539.1 GCA_030040455.1 Terriglobia bacterium
CCACATTGCTTTCAAGGCGCATCAAACCTTTTTGCCGATGCAGGGTATTGAAATCAGCGAGGGAAGCGCGAAGCTGACCTCGAGCCGGTTGCTGAGAAATTCTCTGGGCGCGTCATGGTAAGCGTAGTGAAGCGTTCCCATATTGCAGAACCAACGAAACACGGAGATCTTTCGTTGCCTTCGGCTTTGAAAATACGGACACTGCCACGCCCACGAAAGCGGAGGTCCTGGCTCCCGCCGCCCGGCAAGGTAGATTCCCGCTTACGCGGGAATGGCTTCGGCGTAATTTTCATGCTTTGAGAGTGCCGCAAAACGGCGCGACCGACTACCCGATTGAGGAGGAAGATGATTCGACGTTTAGTGGTGTGGAGCTTGATTTCAGGGCTGGTGGCGGTGTTGCTCACTGGCTGTAATTCGGGTGTTTCCACGACGACTTCTCCAGGCACGCTGACGGTGGTGGTGGGTGACGTTCCTCTTTGCAACATTCTCTCCTTTCGATCGCTGGTGACGGGATTAACGATCACAACCAACAATGGCTCGGACCCTTCCGTGGTTCCTGCCAACTCTTCAATCTGGGTGGATTATGCGGCCCTAAGCGATACTTCAACCATCCTCGCGCAATCAGCAAGCATTGGTCCCGGCACTTACACCGCGGGAACGCTGACGGTTGGCGCTCCGACGATGAGCCTCTTTGACCCCACGCAGACTCCTCCCGTCGACGTCATCACCCCGACCTTTAGCACGGAAACCATCAGTTTCAACATCAATCCCCCTCTCGTCATAACCACCGGCCAAGTTAGCGTCATGAAGCTGGACTTCAACTTGCCTCAATCCATTCAGGTGACGGCTCAGGGCCAGATTGACACCACGGGCACGGCCGGGGCCCTGACCGTTAAAGTGACACCGGTGGTGACGGGAACGCCGCTGGTTGCTTCGGTAAATGAGAGCTTTGGCAATATGGACGATGTCTATGGGTACATCCTGAGCGTCAACACGACGAGCGCGAACGCCAACTTCACTGGCAGTTTTGTCCTTCAACTCCTTTCCGGCTTGTCAACCATTACGCCGGGCGGCGGCCCCTCCGTCACCGTGAATTTGAAGAAGACCTCGCAGCTCCTTGGGGCGTCTGCCCTTGACCAGGTGACCACCGAGAGTTTTGCAGAGGTCGACGGCTACATCGATACGGATGGAGACTTTGTCGCCAACTCGGCCATGATAGAAGACCGGGAGGATATCGACGATAACATCACCGCTTTTATCGGTCCGATTCTCTCGATTACCAGGGATCCGAGCGGCAACGTGACTCAGCTCAGCCTTTCCGTGCGTGACGAAGAACCGAATACCGGTGCGTCTAGCAGCGGCAACCCGGTTGACCTGGATTCTCCCCCCGTCATCGTCAATATCCTCCCTTCAACCGGCTTTCATTTCTCTTCACCGGCTTCGGATTTCGTAAATCTTACTCCGGACTCCACCTACCTGGCCGTGGGGCAGCAGGTGATTGTGCATGGGAGCTACGTCCCGCCTCCCACCACGACGGCTCCTGCAACGCCGCCGCCGGTGACCGTGACTGCCGAAGACGTCTACATTCCCTTGCAAACCGTGTCGGGCAATTACTTTGCACCTCTTTCGGTGGGATCGGACAATCTGACGGGGGCTTTTAACTTTGCCCCCTGCCCGCAGATGTTTCAGGAGCAACCGGTTTATGTTTTTACCAGCGGTCAATTGAATTCCGTCACGAACCAGGCTCAGACACAGTTTGTGAATGTCAACGGGCTTTCGGATCTCACAACGACTCCTCAGTTGTTTGTCCGCGGCCTGCTGTTTTACGATCTGAACGGCAGCGTTATCAACGGCATTTCAATCCCTCCAGGCTCTTACGTGATGCTCGCCGACGGAGTGGATCAGCCCTGAGCTTGGATCATTTCTGTTGCTTCCCACCCTGTCAAGCGGCCTCGTGATATCATCAGCCAAAGGCGGTGCGCGTGAAGAGGCTCAATGCGCTATGGCCATTAGGCATCGCACTCATATTCGTTGCCGTGTTGTGTGCTTTCCAGCGTCCCTTCCGGGAATATCCATCGGTCGAATATGGCTGGCAACCGTTGCCACCCGACTGGCGCGAGCCGGCCGAATTCGCCTTCGCAAGGCTGATGTACCCGCCGGGGCCAAATGACGGCTATCGTGGCCGGTTTGACGGAGACTGGAGGAAAGGGCTCTCGCTCTGGACTCAGGATTATCCCCCAGCCGATCGGAATTTTTCCCAGGCCCTGCGACGCTTGACCCGCATCTCCGTGCGTTCCGTTGAGCAGTCGGTGAGCCTGGACGATGGAGACGAGGTCTACAACTGGCCCTGGCTCTATGCGGTCCAGGTAGGGGAATGGGGCATAACTCCTGCCGAGGGGAAAAAGCTTCGTGATTACCTTCTGCGCGGCGGATTCTTCATGGCCGATGATTTTCACGGAACCGAAGAGTGGGAAGTGTTCGAGAAGAGCATGAAACTCGTCTTCCCGGACCGCCCCATCGTGGAAATTCCCGATAACGACCCGATCTTCCACACCGTCTTCGACCTCACTCAACGGTACCGCATCACCGGAGCGGAGCACTTGGCCCTCGGCTACAAGAACAACGGCAAGGTCGCGCATTGGCGGGGCATTTACGACGACAAGGGGCGGGTGATGGTGGCCATCTCTTTTAATTCAGATATCGGCGATTCTTGGGAATGGATGAACGATCCGCGATATCCGGAGAAGTTTTCCGATCTGGGAATCCGCATCGGCGTCAATTATGTCGTCTATGCAATGACGCACTGATGCTTTCAGCAAAAGGAGGGTGAGCGGCTTGCTGGGTGCTGATCGCTGACTGCTGGTCGCTTGCCTTTGCGTCGTGGTGGCGATCATTTTGTTGAAGAAGTCTTGCTCAGCCGTCGGTAGTAATCTGCGACAGATTCCTGATAGCCAGGAGGCA
>JASHTR010000540.1 GCA_030040455.1 Terriglobia bacterium
TCATACCCGGAGCGGGTCGCCAGACGTCGGCATTGAAGTCTGCGGCTGATAGCGCGACGAACAGGGCGAGCCGGGCAGAAAAGCACGGGCTGGCGCTACCTGCAACACCCTGCGGGCCGCGCCCAGGAGGCCGGCGAGCGTTAGTAATTAAAATATGTATATTGACTTGATTATTAACTTTTCGTGTTATACGATGATGGGACCGCCGCTACCCAGGGCCAGCGGCGGGAGTCGAGCGCGGCAACGTCGGGTGGCTACGAGCTTTGTTTGCTGACCACATTCCGGATGCGATTCTCTGGCACGAGGGGATGCTCCTCGCCCCACAACATTTCCAGCAATTGTCCCTTCGCCAGGAGGCCTTGGTCGAATACAGCACGACGAGGTTTGTGCCTTTTGCCTGGGGAGTGCATCGGTTCAGCATCGATCAGAGCCTTCTGCTCACCGGAGTATTTCGCGTTCTGGAATTGGAAGCGGTAATGCCCGACGGCCTTGTTGTTTCCCACAACAGTCAAAAGGGCGTCCCGCTCGAAATCGACCTCACTCCCCAAAAGGAGGAGATCGCTCGCCAAACGATGACCATCCACTTGGCGATACCCCACCGGGCTTGCGGGCTGGGCAAAGGC
Organism: Terriglobia bacterium; assembly: GCA_030040455.1. Classification (GTDB taxonomy): domain Bacteria; phylum Acidobacteriota; class Terriglobia; order UBA7540; family UBA7540; genus RH2-MAG17b. The sequence goes on from JASHTR010000540.1 coordinate 624, forward strand.
GGCGTCGCGCGGTATGAAACTCTCGAAGGCGAGCCCGTCGAAGATGAAAACGCGGATGGGAGCGAAGTGCAAATCCCCCGTCTTAAGCCTCGTCTCACTCTACTTTCAGTTGAGACGCCGCCTTCCAAATACGTCGCCTTTCCCTTGGCCACGGTCGAGCACCGGAACGAAGCCTTCGCCTTGACCCATTTCATTCCGCCCATGACCGAAGTGCCGCTATCGTCTCCCCTGGGGGATTTGTGCTCTTTGACGGCAAAGCGGCTGCGCGAAAAGGCCATGTTTTTAGCGGATCAACTGCAAGCGCCGGGAGCGACGATTGGATTGCCGTCAGTGCTGGAGACGAAAAGCCACATTCAGAGCCTGGTGGCCGGATTGCCCTTCTTTGAGGCCGTTCTCTCTACAAGCCGGTCTCATCCTTACTCGCTCTACCTGGCCTTCTGCTCCTTAGCCGGCCACCTGGCGGGTCTCGGCAACAGCCTGCTCCCGCCTGTTTTGCCTCCTTACAACCATAACGATCTGAGAACGACTTTCGAGCAAGTGCAAGCTTTTGCATTTCGCATGATGGCTGAAGGAGTGTCGGAAGCATACAGCGGCATACCTTTCCGCTTTGAAAATGGGGTCTTCAGCATCGCCTTTGACCCTTCGTGGACCGATCGACGGCTGCTGCTGGGTATGCGCGGCCAGACCGGAATGGCCGAAAAGGATTTAAGGGAATGGGGGGAAACATGCCTGATCGGGTCTCAAAACATTATGGGATCGCTTCGCGAAAAGCGAGTCCTGGGAGCAACAAGGCAGTTTATCGAAAGAGATGAGGAGTTGGCGGTCTCGCGCGGGACGTTGTTGTTCGTTTTGCAGGCTCAGCCGGAATGGGTGAGGCCCGGCGAAATTCTACAGATCTCGAACACCGAGGATTCCACGCGGCCCTTTCGGCCTGAGGAAATTGTTTTGTACGTCAAAAATTCCGTGCCGGCAAACGGAAAACCATGAATCTTCCCAGCTACCACAATTCGCTGCTGCTCACCTATTTCAGGGAATTTTACGAGGAAATCATCCGGCTGAAGAATAACGTCAAAAGCGTTCCGGAGCCCGCCGAGTCCGGCTCTCCCGCCAGTTTGCCCGGACGCAGCGCAGCGGCGTGGCAGCAATTGCTCTCGGTTCTCGAGCAGCAGGCTTTGGAAGCCGGCCGAAGCGGCGGCGCGTTTGCCTATGGAGTCTACCGGGAAGCCCAATATGTGATGGCCAGCCTCGCTGACGAGGTTTTTCTGCATCTGGACTGGGAAGGAAGGAGTGACTGGCCATTGCTGGAAGCACGCCTCTTCCACTCTCACGCCGCCGGGCAACTGCTCTTCGAAAAACTCGATCGCCTTCTGCAGCGAAAGGATCCCGTCTACCTGGACCTGGCAGCCGTTTACTTCATGGCTCTCGCTCTGGGCTTTCAAGGCAAGTTCCGCGATACCGACGATGGTGGACAACTTGAGAAGTACCGGCGCCAGCTCTTCCTGATGATCTTCAAACACAAGCCCACCCTCCTCGATGAAGACGCTCGTCTTTTTCCCGAGAGCTATCTTCACACGTTGCGCGAAGGGAAAGGGCGAAAGCTTCCCAACCCCAGGCGGTGGCTATGGGTGATGGCCTCCGTGATCGTCATCTGGCTGGTTCTATCTCAAGTCTTGTGGATGCACTTGAGCAGCAACGTCAACCATCTCCTCTGCCGGATTAATCCCGCTGCCTGCGGAAGCGTGGAGGGCGGGCAATGAGTTCAAGCCTGCTGGCGCATCTGCTGCCCATGTTTCCTGGAATTCTCGCGGTTGTCACTCTGCTGATTCTTTGCCTGGTCGCTCTCGTGGCACTCACTCTTCACAAGGCAAGAAAAAAGGCCAAGCCAGCGGCTGCCGGGGAAGCGCCCAAGGAGGCCGTCGCAAGCCCTCATGAGGGGAAAAAGCGGATTCCGCTGGAGCTGGTAGCGCTCGCTCCCTCCCTGGACCTCAGGGTGTCGTTTGCCAGGGCGCTTCAATTCCTGCAGTCCAGCATTGCCGGGCGCGATTTTCGCTACCAGGTACCCTGGTTCATGCTGGTCGGTGAAACCGGCTCCGGGAAGACAACCTTGCTGAACGAGTCCGACCTCTCTTCGTCCGGGGAGAGGCACGATTTCAAGGTGGAGCACTCCATCCGGTGGCGCTTCTTCGATCAAGGAATCATCCTTGACGTGCCGGGTGAGTATTTCCTGCGGCCTGAAAATTCAACCGCGGATGAGGGAAAATGGCAGCAACTGTTGCGGCTTCTTCAAAAGCACCGGCCACGCCGCCCCATCGACGGCATGATCCTCACCCTGCCCGCCGCGGCGTTGCTCGAGGAGCAGCCGTCCGGCGAGGCCGCACTCCGGGAAAAGGCTGCGTTCATTTATGAAAAGCTCTGGCGCGCGCAAAAGACGTTGGGACTGTGCTTTCCGGTTTACGTGATTGTCACCCAATGCGACTTGATCGGCGGATTTAAGGGCTTCTGCAGCCAACTTCCTCGAAGCCGCCATCGTGACATTTTCGGCTGGTCGAGCCCGTATCACCTGGACGCTGCTTTTACGCCTCGCTGGATTGACGAAGCTTTTGAAAGTCTCTCCAAAGGCTTGCACTGTTTGGAGAGCGAAGCGCTTTTGGCGATACGGGACGTTGGCGCTCGCGACGAAGTCTTCCTGTTCCCAAGCCGGTTTCAGGCCCTTCGCCCACCATTGAAAATCTTTCTGGACCAACTCTTCAAACAGACCGCGTACCGCGAATCTTTCCGCCTGCGCGGCCTCTATTTCTGTGGAGACGCCCAAACGGAATCCCTGGAAGTTATCCTGCCTTTGTCGGAGTATGGATCACAGCTCGAGTCGGGCCATGCGCCGGAGCGCGAGCTCGCGCTGCCTCCTCCGCCCGTCTCCAGCGGACCATCGCCCAAAACCCCTATCTTTCTCACCCATCTTTTCGAAGAGAAGATATTCCCGGAGAGCGGCCTGGGTCGCCCGTTTTCGAGCGCGTTTATCTCCAGGAATCGCACCGTAGTTGCGACCCAGGTATTGTCCATCTGCCTTGCCGTCATCTTAGGGCTCGGTTTGTTGGTCGGCTACAAGAGGCTTTCACTGAAGACGCGGGAACGGGTTGTTCCCATGTTACAGCTCATTGCAAGCGACCGGAACCGCATACAGAAAGCTCCGAACCTGAAAACGACGGATTTCAGCAACGATGCCTACGACCTGCTTTACAGCATGGCTTCCCTCGGCCGCTGGGGTTACAGGGCTATCTTCATGCCGGGTTCGTGGTTTAGCCACACCAACGGCAGGATTGCCTCCGCGATGGTGCCCGCATTCGAGTTCGAGGTGCTGAAGACATTCCGCATCGAGCTGGAAAACCGCGCGAGAAAGCTCACCGGATTCAATCCACCCGCCGATCCGGCCACTTTGGCGGACCCGCCCGCGCCCGATGCGCCCCAACTTATTTCGGTGACGAACACACCGGAATATGAGCAGCTTCAACATTTCACTCGGGG
>JASHTR010000541.1 GCA_030040455.1 Terriglobia bacterium
CGGAAACCCCTGGCGAGCAGTTCCGCCTGGTTAAAGCCGCGTTCGCGCTGCCGTGAAGGGTGTAGTGGAACCGGGATGAGAAGCGGCGTGGACTCCAGAAGCTCTGCTTGAACGAGCTGCCAGGGTCGAACCAGAAGTTTTCCGAGCCACACGCCCCAGCGAGCACGGCGCCTGAATTTCATGTGCAATATAAAGGCTCGCAGCGGATTCGAGTAAACTCCGAAGCTTCGCGCCAAGTCGAAGTGATACGTCTGCCGGCGACACAATCCACACCGCCGATCCGCGGAGTCTCCGGCTAAGTTCGAAACCAGGGGAACCCCACACAGCACGCACGCAAAACCCTCCCACGGCCTCAGGTCCCGGCGGCAAAGGACGCAGGCGCCTGGATTGGAAGCATAGTGTAGATCTTTGCCGCAGATTGGACAGGCGGTTGGAAAAAGGACACCGAGCAAGCTGCCGAAGAATGCCTGAAGCGTGGAAGGGTGAGGACCGGGCGCGTCGCCCAGTCCATCGGAAAAAAGTCCGGAGAACCATGAGGAAGGGTGAAGCTTGAGCCTCGTCTCGAAGCGACGCAAAATGAGACTCATTTTCACAAGGCTTTCAGTGACGATCCGTGCGCCGTATCTCCGGCATCACCCCGACACGGCAGTTCACAACAAGCCTTCATCCTGTTTCGCCTGGCATTCGATGCAGTGGCGCGCCCAGGGGACGGCCTCAAGGCGCTTGGGTTGGACTTCTTCATGGCATTCCACACAGATGCCATAAGTTCCCCCCTTGATCCGATCCAACGCTTCATTCACAAGCATGAGAATCTGGCGATTGTCATTGCTTTGGTGAAACAGGAACTCTTTGGTGTATGCGTTGGCTGCCTTGTCGGCAATGTCTTGCGTACCTTCTTCGTCGGCTTCACGGCCGTCCTGGTCCGTCCTCGACACCAGTCGCAGAAGCTCTCCTTGCTTCTCCTGCAACTGCTTTCGATAAGCTTCGGCTTTCTTCTTGTCCATACACTTCCCAGAATTGGTCCCCGGATGAAGTAGAAATAATCTAGTCTAAGAACACCCGCCTGCCGTGTCAAGCAGCTTACAATGTTCCAATGTAACTCTCGTATCCTCAAGTTTACCGGGAGGTGGTCGATAGTATTATCCAGGAGGGGGGAATTTAACCCTCCCACGGCCTCATCCGCAGCTTATTTCAGCTTATGGAATCCTTCACCAACCAAAGCGTTTTCGAATCTACGACGAGCTCGCAAAGCTTACGGATGCCGGCCTTTTTTGAAGCTCTGCGACCTCACCAATGGGTGAAAAATGCATTCGTCTTTGCCGCCTTGCTCTTTGCGGAAAGGCTTACCGACCGGCGCTCCGTCACGGTGGCATGTCTTGCGGCGCTGATTTTTTGCGGAATTTCGAGCGCTGTCTACTTGCTGAACGATGTCATGGACCAGGAAGAAGATCGGCTTCACCCGGCCAAGCGTCTGCGCCCGATCGCCGCGGGCAGGATGAGCGTGGCGGTGGCCTTGGCCTGTGCCGCGGCGCTCGCCGCAGGGGCGCTCGTGGGAAGCTGGAAAGTAGACCGCGGCCTCTTCGAGGTTGTGGCCGTCTATGCGGTCATGAACCTTGCTTATTCCACCTGGCTGAAGCGTGTGCTGCTCCTGGATGTTTTCATCATCGCGGCGGGATTCGTGCTGCGCGTGTTGGGAGGGGGGCTCGCGATCCATGTTCGAATCTCTTCCTGGCTGATCGTTTGCACCACGCTCCTGGCGCTTTTTTTGGCGCTCAGCAAGCGGCGACACGAGTTGGTTCTGCTGGGTGAGAATGGCGCGCGGCACCGGGCAAGCCTGGAGTATTACAGCCCTTACTTTCTGGACCAGCTCATCGCCATCGTCACTGCTTCCGCGGTGATGTCTTACGCTCTCTACACGCTTTCTGCGGACGCACGGACCCAGTTCCCGGGAAAGCACCTCGCCCTGACGATTCCGTTTGTAATTTTCGGAATTTTCCGCTATTTATTCCTTGTGCATCAGAGGGAAAAAGGTGGCAACCCCACGCGAACGCTCCTGACCGATACGGTCCTGCTTTCCACGGTTCTGTTGTGGGCTGCCTCTGTCATTCTGATTATTTATTTTTAACGGCTCCTCGCTCATGGCCAATCTAGCGTTCGAGCGCCAGAAGCTCTCCGGCTGGGGCCGATACCCTGCTGAGCTCTGCAACGTTTTCGAGCCGGAGAATCCTTCTCACATTTCTTGCCTCCTGAAATCCGGTAACGAACCCTCCTACATTTCGCGCGGCCTGGGACGCAGCTATGGAGACGCCGCGCTGAACCATGAGGGCGGCGTCATCCGCTCCACGCACCTCCATCGTTTTCTCTCATTCGACAGGGAAAAAGCGCTTCTGGAGTGTGAGGCCGGGGCGAGCTTTCAAGAGATTATCCAGCGCTTCCTGCCGGAAGGATATTTCCTGCCCGTCACGCCGGGCACCAAATTTGTCAGCGTGGGCGGAGCCATTGCCGCGGACGTGCACGGCAAGAATCATCACCGCGATGGAA
>JASHTR010000542.1 GCA_030040455.1 Terriglobia bacterium
AAAAAAGGAGATGCCAGAAGGAGCAAAAGAGAAAAACATTCAGGACCCCAATATCAGCGCTGCCGTTCTTGAGCTTGAACGATCTCTTGGCACGCGCGTGAAGGTGGTGGGTGATGAAAACCGCGGGCGAATCGAAATTAGCTACTATTCAGCGCTGGATCTGAATCGACTTTACGAATGGATTATCCGGAAGTAAGATTAAGCGTCTCGCTGCTGCGCGCGTGATGCGACCGGAAAGGCGTGATGCCGGCTGATTGACGGCGGGCCGTTGGGACCAGTTCTCGCGCTCTGGCATCGAGTCGTTAGCAAAAGAAATAATGGAGGCTATAATGGCGTTCGGGCTTGGAAGGGGCAAGAAAGTGAGCGATCTGGTAAAGCATGGCGTGATTGCCATGCTCGAGCCCGGGGCAGAAATCGAAGGGAAAATGAAAGTTGCCTCGGGAACGGCCAGGCTTAACTCGCATTTCAAGGGTGAGATCGAGGGTGAGGGAGCTTTGGTGGTGCTGGAGCGAGGAGAATTGGAAGCAGCGATCAACATAAAATCGGCTGTGGTCAGCGGGAAAGTCAAAGGCTCCGTTCGCGTGAAAGACCGGTTGGAGATCAGAGGACGGGGAGTGATCCTGGGAGATATTTACACGCCAGTGCTCATAGTAGAACCAGGAGGATATTTCGAGGGGCAATGCCACATGCCCGTGCAGGAGGGAGACGCCCCAAAGCTTACCGAGGTATTAAACAAAGAAGATGACCTGTGAGCTAAGCTTTCCTCGTTGACATCCGGCGATGCCTGGTGTAGATTCTTGCCTTTCCAAATTGAACGTCTGAGTCAGGATTTGCTTCCAATCCGCAGGCTGAGCTTCCCGGACTATGAGTTGTGAGCCTGAAAGCATTGAGGTGACGCTGGAAAGCACGCTGAAGAGCGCTGAGACGGCTGAAGAGCTTACCACAAAGGTCTGCAGCCAGGCGGGGTTGGACGAGGAAGCACAGCATCAGGTTGGGATGGCGGTGCACGAATCGCTGATGAATGCGGTGCGCCACGGCAACAAGCATGACACGAGCAAGCATGTGTGGTTGCGCTTCCAGTTGTATCCGGACCGGCTAGAGATCCACATCCGGGACCAAGGGTCGGGATTCGACCTCCGGCGAGTGCCTGACCCGCGGGAAGCGGAGAACCTGCTCAAGGTTTCGGGGCGCGGAATTTTTCTGATCCGCTCGTTTGTGGACGAATTCCGGGTGTATAATCGGCAGGGCCAAGGGACCGAAGTTATCCTGGTGAAACGCAAGAACTTAAGAAATAAACTTGAAAAAAGAGGGAAAGCATCGTGAGCATGAAAGCGAAAACGCGCCATGTAGACTCTGTAACCGTCGTTGATCTCAGCGGCCGAATTACATTAGGAGAGGATTTGAGTGAGTTACGGGAGATGATCCGTAACCTGCTGGGCCAAGGCCAGAAGCAGATTCTGCTTAACCTCGGAGACGTGACCTATATCGACAGCTCGGGCATCGGCGAGTTGGTCAGTGGCTTTACGGCGGCTTCGAATCAGGGAGGACAGCTGAAGCTTTTGAACCTTACCAAGCGGGTGCACGACTTATTGCAAATCACCAAGCTCCTCACCGTCTTTGAAGTGTATGATGACGAGTCGACGGCGATTGCCAGTTTCCAGAAGGCTGCCCGGGCTTGATCGGCCTTCCCGCTGACCTCGATAAGGTTGGCGCATCGATCGCGCTTTTCGCGATGGGTGTTATTTTGGCGAAGCGGAACAACCAGCGTCATTGGAATGCAATCGGACGTTGGTGAAGTCTCCGGTCTCGTCAAACGACCCGATGCCGATTTGCCCGCAGGTGAATGTGTGATCGACCACGGAGAACAGCGGGTGAGACTGGCCATCCATGTAGATTCTGATCCACCCCGACCGAACATTCCTGATAATCCGCACCGTGTGCCAGGCTCGATCCGGAAGGGCCGGTGCGGCGTCCATGCCGGCGATCCGGCGTCGTGGAGCCCCATCCACAATGAAAACGCCATTATGAACCGCAATTGCGGTCCCGCGGTCCTGTGAAAGATGAACGTAGTAAAAGTGCAGCGTATCGACGTAGTTGAACACAACAATCATGGACCTGCCTTCGCGCCGGACGCGAGCCTCAAAATCGAAGCTGCCCACGCGCGCGTTTTTCAACCGCGCGAACTGCAAGGGGCGGCGCGGCACGCCGGGGTCGCGGGGGCGCTTCATATGAAGATAGTGCACGCTGTTCTGGGCGAGGATTTCCCAATCTTCGGGGTAAGGCATCTGCCAGGCGCTCAGGTTGCCGGAAGCAAAGTTATCATGAAAGGATAAGGCCCCAGCCTTCATCCCTCCGCGAAGGTGGACCGGCTGAAGACAAACCGCAAGACCTGCAATTAGAACGCACGCTACCAGCAGCCCACTGGCACGCGGCTTCCCAGTAAATTGTTTAAGCATAAGTTGGTCCTCAGGCGCAGACCGTATGGCGTAAACGCATATTGCATAGAGCCTCCTCCTTATACCATCCGCTATGCGACATACGCCCTGTCCGTCGCTACTCTAACACCGTAAATTTGTTCCGGAGGTCGAGCTTTCCAGCGCTTCGTCGAGGAGCATACCCTATTCGGAGAGCATTGTCCAGAACGGGTTGTAACTACCCCAGGGTCACGTCAAAGTCGCGTTGGTATGGAGTGCGGGAGCTTGCTCCCGCTTTCCGAGCCGGAAGCTTGCTTCCGGCTGGCGCCTCCGCAAGCTGCCGCACTCCATAGGTGCTTCGCACCCGCGGCACTGTGCAATCTTACACTTCTGGGACTTTGGCGTGACCTTGGTAACTACCCATTGTTATCTTCCTGCCCCTGCTGCCAAGCTTTCGTGCTGTCTCGGAAGGCAAGGCTGCTATAATGCGTGGCATGTTTAAGACAATCGAATGGACGCCTGACGGTGTGCGCATGATCGACCAGACGCGATTGCCCGCTGAAGAGCTCTACGTGCTCTGCCGGAATTATCAGGAGGTCGCCGATGCAATCCGCCACATGGTGATTCGCGGGGCGCCTGCCATCGGCGTCGCCGCAGCGATGGGCGTGGCGCTTGGCGTTCAGCATTCGCGCGCCCGAAGCGTCGCAGACCTCGAAACGGAATTTGAAACGATCGCCAAGGTCATGAGCGCAACCCGCCCGACGGCCGTGAATCTCTTCTGGGCCGTTGAGCGCATGAGAAAAGTATTTGAGGAAGCGCTGGCGGGAGGCGGCAAAGAAGCGGCGATCAGCCATGCTAAATCAAGGCTGGCGGAAGAAGCGCGGAAGGTGCTCGCGGAGGATATTGCCGTGAACCAAGCGATTGGGCGTCACGGCGCGCAATTACTTGTGGATTCAATGACCGTCCTTACCCATTGCAACGCCGGGGCGCTCGCCACCGGCGGCTACGGGACGGCGTTGGGCGTCATCCGCGCGGCCGTGGCGGAAGGCAAAAATATTAGCGTCTTCGCGGATGAGACCCGGCCGTTCCTTCAAGGCGCACGCCTCACGGCCTGGGAGCTGGCCGCGGACGGCATTCCGGTGACGATTATTACCGACAACATGGCTGGGCATTTCATGAAGCAGGGCACGCTCAAAGCAGTGATTGTGGGCGCAGACCGCATTGCCGCCAACGGCGACACCGCCAACAA
>JASHTR010000543.1 GCA_030040455.1 Terriglobia bacterium
CCTCGTTAATCAGTTTGACCGTCGCCCCCGACACCACCGCGCCCGTCGGGTCGCTCACAACACCAGTCAGAGTAGCAAATAGCGACTGTGCCGATAAATGAGCCGCGGGTGCTAAAGTAAGCGCAATTGCCATCATTACAACCAACTTGGTCTTCATGGCTCTTAAATTCCTCCCCTGCTACATTATTCCTGCGCAAATATCACGATTAAGTTGGCGTGGTGCGTCCAACACTTATCTTTAATCTTTACGTATGCGGGAGCCTTGGAGTGCGGCAGCGTGCTGCCGCCTTGCGCCGATGAGCTGGCTCGCGGCGCTGAAGGAATATCCTGTGGCCAGCAAGCTGGCCACGGGAAAAGCGGCGGCATGCCGCCGTATTCCAAAGGGTGCGGTCATAAGTAAAGGCACTTTCGACGCACTAGTGTGTTCAAACCACGCGATATTACAAAAACGCACGCCGATTATAGTTGGTAAGTACTACCAGTCAAGTTAGAACCAGTTAATTAACGGTTAATCGTATAATGCCATTTGTTTTTAATAGTTTATGCTACCGTTAACGCACAGCATTAACTTGTGGTGACTACGGAGAAGGAGTTTTAGCCTCTGCTTCAGAAGTCGGAAGAGTATGCAGATGAGGGCCAATCGTATTAGATAGGTGGTAGTTTGCCCGCCGGTCTCCCTGAATGTTCCAAAACATTACACCGTTAAAATCCGGATAGCCGCCGGCTCGCCGAAGTTTATATTCGCTTCCGGGATACGGTTTCCCTTGGATGAGGTAGCGTAGGGCGCTTAGGATAGTTGGGGTTGAAGATTGCTCAGCCAGAAATCCTATAGCCACTTTCTCCGGCGGCAGGGGCGGAAAATAGGAATTGGGGTCGCCTCCCACATAGAAGCCGTGAAGCAGCATCTCACTCATCGAGACGTAATAATCGGCTGTGCCCGGCATGTAGTAGTTACCATCCAGCCCTTCGAGCGGCGGCGTGTTGTAATTCTGCACATCTACGAAGGAAAGGATATCCCTGGTTCCGTAAATCACCGGAAGAAAAGAGCCGAACTGGCCGCCGTACGCCACCAAGCCGGCTGGCACCTGGGGACCTTCCGGGACCTCGGCAATCATGAAGCTGGGCCCAAAGTGCCGTCGAAGCTGCCACATGGCGGCGATGAGGTTTACAACCGAGGGTGTGGTTGGATTGCGGAAGTCCGTGTCTCCGGGATCGAGCATCAGTGAAGGGGTTTCGAAGTCGAGGTCAACGCCGTTAAACCCATACTTGTGGACAATGGCTGAAACCGAGTCGACAAAATTACGGACATCCTCCGACGTATTCAAGGTCACCACCTGCCCGCCACCGCCGAGCGAGATCAGCACCTTTTTACCTTTGCCTTGGAGATACGCGATGTCGGATTTGAACTGCGCTTCGGTTTCGCCGACGGGCGCCCGGAAAACCATGAGGCTCTTCGAGCCTTTTGCCGGCGGAGCAAACGCAACGATCACGACGTCCCACTGCGGCGAGACATCCCGGAGCGGAAACGCCCGGGCAGAAGCATACCCTGCCCAATATCCGATCAACTCGTGGCCGTTTGGAGGGTGCGTTTCCGCAATCGGCGACGCGGTCGGAACAAATGGAGCGGAGCGCCGCCGGAACCGCAAACAAGGCCGAGCAGGGGACGCCAGCGCGTGCGTGTCGGGAAAGCTGTAGGCGTCCTGGAATGTCCGGGGATGGGGGTCTTCGGCGAACCAGGGAAGCAATGCCACGTTCTCAAGGTGGTACACCGTGCCCCCGAGGGTCACCGGAGTTGCATTCGGCAAGGACGCGTTGTCCGTAGGCTCGGCAAACCGGTAAAAGGTGCCTTCGCCCCTGCCACCGCAACCGAATTCCCCGGCGGGCATTCGCCAGGCCGGAAAGGTATTACTTCGGTAGCCCTGTAGAGGGTCGTTCATCCACTCGGCAATCTGCTCGGTGAGCGTTTGAATGTCGGAGTAGCGCGACACAATGCCGGGATCGAGATAGGTGCCGAGAATGAACTCCGGCGCGGGTTGCGAATCAAGGTCAACACCATGAGCGCCCCAGGAGCAGCAAACGGTGGCGTCGTCGAGCGGGTAGAACATGGTGTTGCGAGTCAGCGCAATGACCAGATCGTTCGGGTGGACAGCGCTTTCTGACAGGCGTTTGAACAGCTCCTTTTTGACGAACTCAACATCCACCACGGCCAGGGAATGCCCCGTTCGTCTGGAGGTCAACACGTATCCCTCCGCGGGAGGAATGTGGATCGCGAGGACGTGGGCGATGCGAGGGCGGCCGAGCAAGGTGTGCCAATCGTTCGATCCGATCTCTTTGTAGAATTCCGCGCGCGCGACTGCATCCCCGTATTGGGTGTCGCCCGTTGCGAACGCAAATTTCCGGAAGATCGGCGAGCGCGCGACCTTCCGCGCGTCGGAGGCGGCATTGATAACGAGCTTCTTTTCGGGTTTACCTCTATCCGCGCCGAACACAAGAGAGATCGGGACAATGATTGTGGGTATCGTCGTCGTCCCGCCCCGCTCAGGCTTGCCGCCGACCACGGTGTATGGGTACCGTTTGCCGGCCGTAGTGAACGACCCTGTGAAAGTTGGCACGGAGGTAGCGAAGCGGGAGGGCGGCTGCTGGGCAGCCCTTGAGCTGAAAGCCAGAGAAAAACCCAGCAGTATATGGAAGAGGGGATGATGATGAAAATACCCGTCGCGACGTTTTTTCATATCCTCGCCGGACGGTAATATACATTTGCCCAACTCTAAATGCAATCGTGCGTATCGCGCCACGTAAAATGTAACCCGCGGGGTATCGTCGCGCCAAATTAAGATGTAACCCGCTATGGACACGGGTTACGCGATGGGCTTTGCTTCGAGAAGAGACTATCTGCAGAAGATTTATCCTCGCTACCGCCGAGCGAGTCGGGAGGAGAAGGGAGGAATTCTGGACGAGTT
>JASHTR010000044.1 GCA_030040455.1 Terriglobia bacterium
GAAGGCGCGGAGTGCGGGGGCGTGATGAATGCATCGGGCTGCACCCTCGGCGGCGACATTGCGATCAACAACACCACCGGCGCGGTCATTTCCGCGGACGTTACTATGGCCGGGGAGTCGCCTGTCGTGGGCTCTTTCACGACAGGAGCCAAGCTCTTCGTAAGTTCATACGGATCTGGCTACCCCAACACGCTTCTGCTACTCACTGACTCTGCGGGGGACACGCTGGTTTTAGGCTTGTCGACTCCCACAGCCGGGTCCCTGATGGGATACGATGGCGGAACGCTACTCCCACAACCCACCGACGACTTCACCGTATATGGCGCATCCGAAGGAGCTTGGGCCCTAACCTCCGGGACGGCGACTGCGGCGGTTCCCGAGCCACCTTTATACTTGCTTTTAGTCTTAGGGTTTTTCGGCGTGTGGGGCGTGCAAGCGTACCGATTAAAAAAGCGTGCCGATCAAAAATAAAAATAGGTGGTCCCGGGTTTGGAGTAGGTGAAAAGTTGACCGCCCCATAGGTGGCCTGCTGCCCACCGCCTACCGTCTTCCTTCGACTTTCGACTCTGCCGGGCACTTGGGGTCCTTCCGAACCATAAACAGAAAGCGCCAGCCTGTCGCCGAATTCAGCATTTGGCAGGGGCGATACCGCTTAAGGATAGAGTCTGCTATCGGATCCCGGGCGATGAACTCGATCGGGGTGTTTGGCCAGGCCGTCGGGATCTGCTCGACGAACGAGTACTCATAGAGTACCACCGGCGTGCGGCTGCTCGCGAGGTCGCGTTCTACTTCGGCCATCTGTTCGCGTGTGTGCATGCCGGGCTGGATGTAATCGTAACTCGTGGGACTGAACGTGTCCGTCAGGTAATAGTAGAGCGGCAGGTAGGGATAAACCAGCATTCTCGAGCCAGCCGGCACGTGCGCTTGAACGTACTCCAGCACACCGTCCTGAGCAACGGTGCGTATCACGCCGCGACGGGTTTCAATCCGGACGTTCGCATCCAGGTTGGTCAGCAGCATTCCTAGCGCGAAGAAGCCAAAACAGGTGAGAACCAGCACCCGCAGCACCGGCAGGATAGCGTGAAAGAAGGTGGAGTAAACGTCCCCCCCATCGAGGATCCAAGCCAGGACAAGATAGAACAAGGGTGCCAGGTACATGAAATGGAGAATGTCCGCCCTGCTGGCGACTACCGAAAGCAGGAGTCCTGACAGGGTGGCAGAAACCAGGATGTAGTACGCGTGACGGTCGCCCAGCGCCGTGCTTTCCTGGCTCCTGGTAACGCCCGGGTTGAAAGTTGAAGGTCGAAGGTCAGATGGGATCTTACCTTCGACCTTTAACTCTCGACCGTTGGCTGCCTTGCGCCCCGTTCGGTGAAAAACGGCAAAATACGCCAGGATACCTGCGGCAACGAGCGGGAGAACGGGGACCAGGAAGCAAGGAGCAAGCGCCAGCCCAGCGATCAGGTTGTGGCGCCAGGAATGGTTTCCAAACAGATTGGCGCGGGAGCTTTCCGACCAGTTCTGGTATCCGTAGGGAACGTGATTCGCGCGCGAGTAGTGATGGAGCGGCCAGACCCAGTCCGCCAGCATGGGAGTAAGGCCGTGCTGCGCGCCAAACCAGACGAAGGTAACCAGGAAAGGCCAGGCGAGTCCCACCCCCAGCGCCAGCCAGCTTCCTCCGCCCAGCAGCGAGCGACGCCGGCCGGCCAGCGCGAGCAGCGCCAGGCCCGCCGCCAGACCGAGCGCGAGCCCCGCTCCTTTCGACTGCTCGAACAGTGTCGTGATGGCGGTCAGCGATCCAAGCGCCAAAGCCCATCGCTTCGGGCTCCCTCGGCGCCTCCGCTTGAAAGTTGGCTCACCCGCGGCCGAGGCTTCCACGAAGCGCGCGGCGCTGTAGAGCGCGAGGCAGGCCCATAAGGTGCTGTCCCAGTTGTGCAGCACCAGAAACCGCAAAGGCAGGCAAGTGAGCGTCGTAAGAGCGGCCGTCGCGAGAGCCACCCATCTGGACGCAACGCGGCGCGCGAGCAGATAGGTGAGAACGGAAAGGGTGCTTCCTAAGCAGACCAGCCAGCTCCGCGCCACCAGAATCGAGCTGCCCAAGGCTTTAAAGAGTATGGCCAGCAGATAGTAAGAGCCGGGTGTGAAAAAGGAGAAGAAATCGCGGTAAAGCACCTGTCCGCGTAGAATGCGCTCAGCGCCTTGCAGGATGATGCCTTCGTCGGGATCCATGACCGTATAACGCCGGAACAGAAACAGGTAAAAGAAGGACGCCAGGAACACCAGCAGCGCGAGGTGGCGTTCCATCGGCGATTCCTCCGGGCGTTCGATTCCTCGTCGGCTTTGGTTCGTCGGAATAGCGTGGGGGGGGGTATTTCTCAACAAAACCGCTGGTTTCTTCCACTGTTGGAATAAAGAAAACTCTCGATCTCATCGGTTCGCTTGCTGGCGTCGCTCTAACCGATATCCATCAGAATTTCCATTTTGCCCTTTCGACCATGACTGTTTGCGCGTCCACCCATTCGTTCATTTGATTCGCTTCAGAACCTTGCCCATCTGAATTCCAAACGAAGGATGCTCTCGGGTTCCTGTGATTTTGATCGGTATCACTGCCCCCGCGCCTTTTTCCTTGAAGAGGGGGTCGATCGCCTTTAGCAAGACCGACTTCATTCCGGTCGTCGTCTGCGAGACCTTGGCTTTCAGCCGTAACGTGCCGCGAAAATCCAGGTTTTCACCGAGCAGCCGGTACGTGCCGTGAAGCTGAAGCCCCGCGCCGGGAACATCAAAGGAAAGGTCGGGGAACGTCATGACGGCATTAAACAAGATAAACCGGCCCGTCAGGTTTAAAGCCGTCGTGCTCCCGTCGTCTTGCGTGGGACGGCCTTCGCCGCGATGGCTCAAATGGGTGATCTTCTCCTCAAGCTCCGGGTCGGTAAAGCGGGCGGATTGAATGGCAAAGCTCCCGTCCAGCTTCAAGCGCCGCACAATATCTTCCTGCCCGGGAAAAATCTCGAGTTGGCTATGGAGGCTGGCCGTGCCGAGCAACGGCGGCGTGGAGCTCTTGATGGCGACGAGCAAGAGATCCTGGAGCCGGGCCTGGTCCGCGGTGACGGTGAGGCTGATCGTCTTCCCCGTCATGCCGGTTGTGCGGAGCACGCTACCGCTCACCTGGATGGTCGAGCTCCCCAGCTCGGCCTTCACGGGGAGGAACATCGTGTTTCCGTCGATTCCATTCACCACCGCATCAAACTCAGTCTTCAAGTCAACGCGGTTCTTGCCGAGATCAAGGCCAAAATCCGGAGTGTCCGTTTCTCCACGGACTTTGATCAGATTCAGTGCTCCTCCGTATTCACCTTCCGACGATAGTATTCCGGCCAGACCGCGAATCGTGGAAAGGTCGGCGTTGCGAAAGGCATACCTTCCGGAAATGGGCGTCAGGCCGGGATCGTTCGCATCCCAAGGCCCAAACTCTCCTGCCGTTTGGATTTGGCCTACCGGCTTAGGATTCGTCAGAACGGCCTCAAATGTCATCGCCTTGCCTACCGCAACGGAATGCAACTGGAGCCTGGAAATCGTGAAGACTCTCAGCGGACTTTGAGGGTTGCTGGAAAAAATATTCAGGGTAGTTCCATCGGCGGAGATATGCTCAAAGTAGAAAGGAGGGAGGTGGTGCTTCTTTTTCTTCTCCGGCTTTTGTTCTTCGTGACCACGTGGTGGAATGTTGATGGTGAGGCCATCCATACGAACGTCGCGGACGCGCCGGGGATGGCGTAAAAGCCCGATCCACGTCATTTTTACTGAAAAGCGCCTGATGGAGGCAAGGGGTGGCGCGCTGGGGCGGTCCTTATAAAGGAGCACCAACCCGCT
The DNA here is from genome assembly GCA_030040455.1 of Terriglobia bacterium. Taxonomy (GTDB): domain Bacteria; phylum Acidobacteriota; class Terriglobia; order UBA7540; family UBA7540; genus RH2-MAG17b. Next base: position 3,865 of record JASHTR010000044.1, read on the forward strand.
GCCCACCGCGGTGGGACGAGGAAACATCGAAACGTGAAAATTCGCCAGCCGGACGCCGGCGTGATAGTGGTCGCCCAAAGCTTTGACCACCCATTTCTGGCTTAAGGGAGAAAGGAATGCCAGAAGGATAGCCAGGATCAGGATAATCGCCAGAAGGCAGAGACCAGCGATCGTCAATCGATTTTTGAGTTTTGGGCTTGGACGGCTCACGGCCCTCTATTGGACCTGCATCACTCTAAATGCGACCTGTGGCCAGGTGCTGAATATGTTTCCGCTCTCCCCGGGCGCGCTCGGTGAGGTACACGCCGCAGAGGATCAAC
>JASHTR010000544.1 GCA_030040455.1 Terriglobia bacterium
GGAGAAGCGCTTCGTGCCCCACTTCATATTGCGGCATTGCCGCCGGCCAGCGGTAGACGCGGAAAAACTCTGGCTGCGTGGTGAAGCCTATGTCACGCTGAATCTCCTCGACGACGGCGGAAACGATTTCTTCATCCCCAAGTTGAACTGCGGAGGAATCCATAAAGCAGCGCAGCAAGGCCGCGTCGCGCGGAACGCGGCCTGGGAATTTGGCATGGACAAAGGTACATGCGCGCACTCGACGTTTCTCGACGCGCGGAACGAGGAAGCCAAAGCCGGGAGGCGTCTTTTGGTGGGAATAACCAAATGCCACTGTGACCGCCGGCGTGTAAGAGATTTGCCCGAGCCGGCGCGCAAGACCGGGATGGGCTTGAGCCACAAGCCTGGCGAGCTCCGGTGCGGGCAGCGCAGGAATGATCGCATCGGCCACATGTTCTGCGCCACTTTCCAGCCGGATGGCATAGCGCGGAGCTCCGGGGCCGGATGGTTGAAGGTTCCGAATTTCAACGACCCGCTCACCGAATTTGAGGCAGGTGCCGTTGGGGCTTTCTCTCACGTCGAGACGGCTTACGAGCGCCTGGATCAATCGCGCCATTCCCCCGCGCAGGCTCGAGAAAAGCGGTGGGCGCGGGCCAGCGGTCTTAGGGTTCGTCCACATGCCTCGGGTCAGGCTACCGTACTTTTGTTCGAGCGCGTGAATCCCGGGGAGAGTGGATTGCGCGCTGAGACGCTCGACGTCTCCGCCGAAGATGCCTGCTAGCAGTGGCTCCGCGATGTTTTCAAGCATCCCCGTTCCATAGTGCCGGCGCACAAATGTGGCCACGGATTCATCCGGGCGCGCCGAGCGACGAAAAAAGACCTCTCGCAGAATAGCGGCCTTGCTCGCGAGCGGAACAAGGGGAGAGAAGATCGTCGCGCGGACGCGCGCGGGCACAAACAGCGTCAACCCTTCGGGTAAAGGAACCAGACGTCCGTGGCGCAGGATGTAGGTGCGCCGGGTGGAATCATTCGATCCAATCAGTTCATGCGCGAGCCCGAGCTCTTTCACCAGAGCCAGAGCCTCCGGCTTTTCGGTGAGGAAGCTATCCGGTCCCGCTTCCACAATGAAATCCTGAACCTGCTCGGTCAAAATAAGGCCGCCCGGACGGGGTCGCGCCTCGATCAGAAATCCATCAACGGGCGCGCCCGCTTCACGCGCCTGCTGAAGTCTGTGCAATGCGGCGAGACCTGTAATCCCGCCACCTAGCACGGCCACGCGGCAGCGATCTTGAGGGAGGCCGGTCAATCGTCCTATTTTCCTCCTCCCGCGTCACTTTTAAATTTAGGCTTGCGCATTATCCAGACGAGCGGCGAAACGAGCACAAACATGATCGCCAAAACGCGAAACGAGTCGAGATAACTCAATACGGAGGACTGGTGCTGGACGATGGAATAGAGAGCGCCCATCGCCTGATGACCGGCCGTTGAGAGGTCCGAGCCTTGAAGATGGAAGTAGCGCTGAAGGGCGGAGAGCAGGCTGTTCATTTTGGGGTTGGTGGGGTTCAGATGAGTGATGAGCCGCACCTGGTACACTTGGCCGCGACGCTGCAACAACGTGGCGGAAATTGCAATGCCGAAGCCCGCTCCGAGGTTTCGCGTCAGGCCGGTGATGCTGGTGGCATAGCCCATCTCTTCATTCGGAATCGGATCCACGGAGATCGTGGCAAACGGCACAAAGACGAAGGCGAGGCCCGCGCCCATAATGATCTGCGGCCAGAGAAAATTCCACGGACCGGTAGTGAGGTCGAGAAAAGAAAAAGAGAGCACGCCGACCGCAGAAACCACAATGCCGCCGAAAAGCAGCGCCCGCATGTCCCATCGCCGGCCAATGAGGATGCCGACGACCGGCATGAGAACCATGGTGGCAATGCCACGAGGACAGTTCCACACGCCGGCGGTGATAGCAGGGAAGTTGAGCACCTCCTGCATGAAGAGCGGCAGCAGCAGGATGCTTCCATAAAGCACGAAAAATAAGACGATGGATAAGCCGACTGCCGCGCCAAAGGTCCGGTATTTAAGCAGGCGTAAGTGCACCATTGGATCCTGCGCCAGAAGCTCCCAGATGACGAACGCAATGAGGCTGATCACCGCGATCACGGCCAGGATTAGAATGAAATGGGAGCCGAACCAGTCGGACTCTTGCCCTTTATCTAAGACCACCTGCAGGGAGGCGATACCGGTGGCTAGCATCCCGAGACCCCAATAATCAATGCCTTTTGTAGTCCGGCGAAGATAAGGAGGATCGAAAACATAGAGATGTACCAAAAACAGCCCTGCAATGCTGATGGGCAGGTTGATAAAGAAGACCCAGCGCCAGGAATAATCCGTGGTGAGCCATCCGCCCAGCACCGGCGCCAAAATGGGCGCGACGACGATCCCGACGCCCCACATCGCCATGGCGTGGCCGCGCTCTTCGCGCGGGAACGTTTCAAGCAGGATGGCGCGGGTGGTGGGCTGAAGCGTTCCCCCGAACGCGCCCTGAAGAACGCGGCAAATAATCAATATCGGCAGCGTGGGGGCGAGCCCGCAAAGCACGCTGGCTGCCGTGAATCCCGCGACCGCTGTCATCAGAATGCGCTTGCGGCCGAAACGGCTTGCGAGCCACCCGGTAAGTGGCAGCACGACGGCGTTTGAAACCAGGTAAGATGTCAGCACCCACGTGGCTTCGTCGATGGTGGCGGAAAGATTCCCCGCGATGTAGGGAATGCTCACGTTTACCGCTGATGTGTCCACTATTTCCATGACCGCGCTCGCCATCACGGCAATCGCTACCAGCCACTTGGCCATGGATTGACTTCGGTCCGCGGCGTCCTTTGGATTTGGCATAAGAGTCTTCTATTTTCGCACATGCTACAATAAAATTTTGGAGCCGCGCTTGTGCCTTCTGAGGAGACGAGCAAGAAAATCTTGCTGCTGGATAAAGCAATCGCAACGGTGGCTGCATGGAAGCGGCAGGGACTAAAGGTGGTTTTCACTAACGGCTGTTTTGATCTTCTTCACCCGGGGCATACGCGCTATCTGGCCGAGGCTCGCAAACTGGGCGACCGGCTCGTGGTGGCGATCAACAGCGATGGGAGCGTTCGCGCTCTGAAAGGGCCGGGTCGTCCCATTTTCTCCGAGGCGGAGCGGGCGGAGATTCTTTCGGCGCTCAAAGTGGTGGATTGCGTCACGGTCTTCGATCAGCTCACTCCGCGAGAAGTGATCGCCCAAATGCATCCGGATGTCCTCGTCAAGGGGGCTGATTGGGGAGCGGGCGAGATTGTGGGCCGGGAAGAAGTGGAAGCCGGCGGGGGCAGGGTGGTTTCGATGCCGCTGGCCGAAGGCTTCTCGACTTCCGCTCTCATCGAGGCGGCGCTCCGGGCGTAGCGCGGCCCTTGGCCCGTAGCTGTCCGTTGGGAAGCGAAGGGCGGCTGTGCCGCTTGAGGGCATGATTTCGGCTCGGAAAATGTAGAAACTCCAGGGGAAGGGCAGAGCCCTTCCACACATCCGGCGGCAAAGCCGCAGGTCGTGTCCAAAAGGTTGGATGCCTGGTGTGGATACGCGTGCCCTTCGCCGTCTTTTTCCCGCATCACGATTCAATGCAAGCTACGGATTCACTGCTCCAGCCGGTTTTCGATCATCCCTCATTTCAGAATATTGTGACGGCTCTGTCGCGATCGGCAGGCGAGTGTCAGGAGTTGGCGGGCCTCACGCGCACGGCGAAAGCCGTGGTGCTGGTGGGCCTGGCCCATTATTCTCAGAAGCCGTTGTTGGTGCTCACTTCCTGCCAGGAGGAAGCAGAAATACTGCGCGAGACCGCGGCCGCGCTGCTGGATTGGGTCGAGCCGGGTGAGGGAAGCAGCGTCATTGTGCTGCCTCCTTTTGACCGGACGCCTTACGATGGCCGATCGCCGCACGCGGAGCTTTCCGAGCGGCGCGCGGTGACGCTTTGGAGCATTGCCCGGCGCCGGGCGCGGATTGTTTTTGCGCCCGCCCCTGCGGCACTCGGGCGATTTCGAGAGGCGGTGTATTACCGGTCGCTCGCCCTTGAAATAAAGACCGGCGAAGAGATCAGTCCTGGCGACCTCATTGAGCATCTGGCCGCCAGCGGCTACGATTCCCAGGAGCCCGTTGATGCCCCGGGCTCGTATTCGGTGCGCGGGGGCATTATCGACGTTTATCCGCCCGAGACGGAGTGGCCATTCCGCATCGAGTTCTCCGGCGATCAAATCGAATCGCTGCGCGAATTTGATCCCGCTACTCAGCGCACGTGCCACGTTGTTTCCTCGGCATCACTCCTTCCCCTTTCGGAGCATCAACGTTCCCGGGCCTTCTTTGACGCTCTGACGCGCAATATCGCCTCGCGCTCCGCCGCCTTGGGCCCTACTGCGCGAGGTCCAGAGGTAGCGCCACAGTATTCAAACCCCTTCCCCGGCTGGGAATTCTATGCGCCGCTGGTCGAGCCGCATCCTTTCAGCCTTTTTCAGCTTTTCCACAGTCCGCTCGTCGTGTGGGATGAGGCCCCGGACGTAGAGCTGCAAATCAAACTCATGCGTGAATCCTTGGAAGAGGCTTACGACGAAGTGCGGGATGTGGTCCCCTCGCCGCCGCGTCCCGAGGATTTTCTGCTGAGTGACCATGAATTCCGGAGCGCGCTCGCACCACTCGCTCAGGTTTCCTTGAAAGAGTTGGAGGTGGAAAGCGTCTCGCCGTCCGATGGAATGGAAGTGGCGCAGCGCAAAGAGGCAGGAAATTACGACATTGTAATGGAGATGCATGCTGAGCCGCCGATTTGCCGTTGGGCGCTCGCCTCGCAGCCGCCGCCCAAATTCAACGGCTCGCTCAAAGCCTGGATGGAAGATTTAAATGCGCGCCGCGCGCGCGGCGAACGGGTAGTCATTGCGCTTTCCGCCGCGGGCAAGATGGAGCGGCTTGGCGAGGCGCTCAAAGATTATCAGATCCCTTTTACCGTGCTTCCCCTCTCAAAAGGGGCAGAGAAGCCGCCAGGCGCGCGGCTCGTGGATGCGGATGCTTCGTTGTTGATCGTGCGAGGGCATCTCGCCGAGGGTGTTGTTTTTCCTGAGTTGCGACTGGCGCTGCTTGCCGAAACCGATCTTTTCGGAGAATTCACCTGGGGAGGGCCGGCGCGCCCGGAGAAATCTGCCGTCTCCCGCCTCCTTTCCGACCTGAGTGACCTTAAAGCGGGTGATTACGTGGTTCACGTCGACCACGGCATCGGCCTTTATCAAGGTCTGCGGCAGATTGAGGTGACGGGCGAGCGGCGTGATTTTATGCTGCTCACCTACCAGGATGACGCTCGGCTCTACGTCCCGCTCGAGCGCCTCGACCTGGTGGAAAAATACCGCACGGCCGGAGACAGCGTGAAGCCGCCGCTCGACCGCCTGGGTGGGGCAACGTGGGCCCGCACCAAAATGCGGGTGAAACACGCGTTGCGCGACATGACGGCGGAGCTTTTGAAGCTTTATGCGGAGCGAAAGATGAGTGGCGGCATCGCCTTCAGCGCCGATACCCCCTGGCAGAGAGAATTTGAGGACGCCTTCGAATACGAAGAAACGCCGGACCAACTGAAGGCGCTTGAAGAGATCAAAAAGGACCTGGAAAGCCCGCAGCCGATGGATCGGTTACTGTGTGGGGACGTTGGGTACGGCAAGACGGAGTTAGCCATGCGCGCCGCATTCAAAGTGGTGCAGGACGGAAAGCAAGTGGCCGTGCTTGCTCCCACTACCGTGCTGGCCTTTCAGCACTTCACCACTTTCCGCCAGCGCATGGCCGCTTTTCCAGTGCGCATTGAGATGGTCAGCCGCTTCCGGTCCGCGGCAGAGCAAAAGCGCATTGTGGAGGAGGCGGCTGAAGGAAAAGTGGAGATTCTGATTGGGACGCACCGCATGCTCTCAAAGGATGTGAACTTCCAGAGCCTCGGTCTGCTGATCGTGGATGAGGAGCAGAGGTTTGGCGTGTCGGCCAAGGAAAAGCTGAAGCGGCTGCGGGCAAACGTGGACGTGCTTACCATGTCCGCAACACCGATCCCTCGCACGCTTCACATGTCGCTGGGCGGCCTGCGCGATCTTTCCGTGATTGAGACCCCGCCGCGCGGGCGGCTGGCCATCCAGACCACCGTGGCGCCGTTTACCGCCCGGCTCATCCAGACGGCGCTGCTTCAGGAGCTCGAGCGCCAGGGGCAGGTTTATTTTGTTCACAATCGCGTGGAGTCGATTTTCAGCATGGCGGCCATGCTGCAGCGCCTTGCGCCTGTCGCGCGCATCGGCGTGGCCCACGGCCAGATGGCCGTGGGAGAGCTCGAGCGCGTGATGATGAAGTTCGTGCGAGGCGAATACGACGTGCTGGTTTCAACCGCGATCATTGAGAACGGGCTGGATATTCCACGCGCGAACACCATCGTCATCAATCGCGCGGACCGCTTTGGGCTGGCCGAGCTTTACCAGTTGCGTGGGCGCGTGGGGCGCTCTGACCGGCGGGCCTATGCCTATCTGTTGATTCAGGAAGAAGATTCTCTCAGCCCTCTCGCCCGGCGGCGGCTGGCGGCGCTCAAAGAATTTTCCGACCTGGGCGCGGGGTTTCGCCTGGCCGCGCTCGATCTCGAGCTGCGGGGCACGGGGAACATTCTTGGCGCCGAGCAATCCGGCCATCTGAACGCCATTGGTCTCGACCTCTATCTGAAAATGCTCGAGCAGACCGTCGAGGAGCTCAAAGGCCTGCCCGTAAAGCCCGAGGTTCACGCTACGCTGAACCTGGGCGTTGACATCAAAATTCCCGAAGAATATATCGCCGATGAAGGGCAACGGCTGCGGATGTATAAGCGTATTTCGGGACTTCCAAACGCCGAGGCTCGCGCGGAGCTTGAGGCCGAGCTTGCCGACCGTTATGGTGCGCTGCCGCCATCCGTTATGACGTTGCTGGACTACGGGCTGCTGAAGTCGAGAGCCGAGGAAATGCTCGTGCAGTCGGTCGAGCGCAAGCTGGACGAAGTGTGGGTTCGGTTCCATCCGGAAACGCCCATCCCGCCGGAGCACCTCACGCGCTTTGTGCGGCGTCGCCGTGACGCCTCGCTGCGGCCGGATGGGTCGCTGCGTTTCCGCATGAAGCACGTCGCCGCGAGCCCCATCACCGAGCTGACAAGCGCCTTGCAGGAACTCCAGGCGGGGCATTAAGATGGTACCTATGAAAACCAAAGCCATTGTTCTGGCGCTTATCCTCGCGACGCTTGCCGCTGCGGCGCCGATGGCGTTTTCGCAGCGGGAGTTGATCGATCGCATCATCGTGCGTGTCAACGAAGAAATCATCACGCAGCGGCAGCTCAACGAGCAAGAGGAGAGGATGCGCGCGCAATTGGCGCACCAATACTCAGGCGAGCAACTCGAAGAGCAATACAACATGGCGTTGAAAAATCTGCTGCGTGACATGATCGATCAGGACCTTCTCGTGCAGAAAGCGAAGGATTTGAACATCAGCGTAGAGTCGGATGTGGTTGAGCGCCTGGATCAAATCCGAAAGCAGATGGGGTTGGCCTCCATTCAAGACCTCGAAAACGAGGTCGAAAATGAGGGGCTTATTTGGGAGGATTTTCAGGATAATATCCGGCGCAATCTCTTAACCCAGCAAGTGATCGGGCAGGAAGTGGGGTCACGCATCATGGTGACGCAGGGGGAAGCAAGGAAATACTTTGCGGCCCATAAGAAAGAATTTTCATCCCCGGCGGGTGTCGATCTGGCGGAGGTTCAGATTTCAAACCAGAAATGGGGCCAGGCGGCGGCCGCAAAGCGCGCGAAAGACGCATATGCCATGATCCAGGGAGGCGCAAAGTGGGAGGATGTGGTTCACAAATATTCGGACGGCCCGAACGCCGACAGCAATGGCGACGTCGGCTTTTTTCCCACGGGAGCGCTGCTGCCGGAGATCTCCAAAGCCATCCAGAACCTCGATCCGAACGATACCTCCAATATCATTCAGACCCCGAGCGCGTATTTCATCGTGAAGGTACTTCAACAGCGCAGCCCCGGCGCTCCGAAGTTTGAGGAAGTGGAGCCCCAGGTGCAGGAAGTCCTCTACAACCAGAAAATGCAGCCTGCGCTCCGGGACTACCTCACCACTCTACGCAAAGAAAGCTACATTTCCATAGAACCCGGCTTTGTGGATTCAGGCGCCGTGAACCCGGGCGCCATCGGCTCTGCCCAAGAGCTCGCTCAAGAGACCCAATGAAAGATATCTTCATTCGGGATCTCAAGGCCGGCCAGCAGGTGAACACCACCTTTCTGCTGTTGAACAAAGAGCGCAAAGTAGCGCGGAACGGAAGTGCCTATCTTGACCTCGAATTCAGTGATTCTACCGGCTCCCTGCGCGGCAAGCTGTGGGATTCCGATCGCCTGAAGCTCGATGCGGGAGTGGACGAAATCGTTCAGGTGGCAGGCGCAGTGGAAGAGTTCCAGGGGACTCGCCAGGTTACCGTGCGATCCCTCCGGAAGATTCCCCCCGAAGATGTGAACCTGCTTGATTACCTGCCGCGGTCTCGCCACGATCCCGAGCAAATGTACGCTGCCCTCGTAGAACGGATCGGGCAAATGGAGCCGGGTCCGCTCAAGGAGCTGCTGCTTTCCACGGTTCGGGACGCCGCCATTGCGGAACGACTGAAACTTGCGCCCGCCGCAATGTCGATGCATCACGCCTTTCTGGGCGGCCTCCTGGAGCATGTTACTTCATTGTGGCAGCTTGCCGACCGGCTCTGCGATCATTATCCCTGGCTCGACCGGTCTCTGGTGCTTGCCGGAGTAGTGCTGCACGACATTGGCAAGATTGAAGAGATCGTATTTGACCGGTCGTTTCGCTATTCCACGCGCGGTCGACTTTTGGGCCATATTGAAATCAGCCTCGAGATCGTTCGTGAGAAAATGCGCGGGATTCCGGACTTTCCGCCGGCGTTGAAAGACCGCGTGGAACACATGATCCTCTCCCACCACGGTAAGCTTGAATTCGGATCGCCGAAAGAGCCGATGTTTCCGGAAGCGCTTGCCATGCATTACCTGGACGAGATCGATTCCAAGCTCGAAAGCATGAGGGCGCAGTACGAAGCTGATCGGGGCAGGGAAGGCGAGTGGACAGGCAGGAACCGCTCGCTGAACCGGGAGCTCCTGAAGCCTTTGAACCATTGAGGGTATTGATCCTTTGAGTCATTTTTCCATTGATTCAATGGATCCATGGCTCAATCACTCGATGAATCGATGACTCCATCTGAAATTCAGCGCATTCTTCCCCACCGTTATCCGTTTCTGTTAGTCGATCGGGTAACGGAATTCCTCCCGGCGCAGCGAATTGAGGGCATCAAAACCTTCACCGTCAACGAGGCTTACGGGGCAAGCCATTTCCTCGTCGTCCCTTGCGGGATTTTGCTCGAGATGACGACGCAGCTCGGCGCGATTCTGGTGCTCGAGCGGCCGGAAATGAGAGCTAAGATTGCAATGATCCTGCAAATTCCGTCAGCTTATGTGCACGCTGTCGTCACGCCGGGTGATACCGTTCGCGCAGTAGCGCAAGTGTTGAAACTGCGGGAAAATTTTGGTGAGCTGGAAGGAAAGGTTTACCGCGACCATGAGCTGGTTGCCGAAGGGCGCATGCGCTTCGGCATTGCGAGCGCGGACGCCCTAATGGCTTCGGGGTTGCGCATGAATAACCCGACCAGTGTGTAGCGCAGCGCGGCAGAGCCGCAATGATCAGCAAGAGTCGCTTTAGAGATAAAGCTGAAAGCTGATCGTTTTTTTCTACCCATGTTGTTCGAAGAGCTAAAAATTCGTAACGTTGTCATCCGGCCGGCGCACATTCTCGCTCCGATGGCCGGCATCACGGACACCGTTTTCCGCCGCTTCATCAAACGGCTGGGCGGCTGTGGGTTGATTATGACGGAGTTTGTCTCGAGCGAAGGGATGCTCCGCCAGAACCTGAAATCCCAGCGATTTCTCTACTACACCGAAGAGGAGCGTCCCATCACGGCGCAGATTTTCGGCGCAGACCCGGATCATCTGGCCGAGGCAGCGCGCATGATCGAGGACCTCGGTTTCGATATCATCGATCTCAACCTGGGCTGTCCGGCCAAAAAAGTGGTCAAGTGCGGCGGGTCCGGTCTGTTGCGCGATCTCCCGCTGCTCGGCCAGGTCATGAAAAAGATTCGCGCCGCCGTCACGATTCCCTTTACCGTAAAAATCCGTTCTGGATGGAGCGAAGAAGAAATCGTGGCTGTTCCTGCCGCTCGCCTGGCCGAGGATTCGGGCGTAGAAGCCATCGCTGTTCACCCGCGCACCCGGCTTCAAGGCTATAGCGGGAACGCAAACTGGGAAATCATCCGGCAGGTAAAAGAAAGCGTCCGCATTCCCGTGATTGGCAACGGCGACGTGGCCAGGCCCGAGGACGCGGAAGCCCTCCACGAGCGCACCGGATGCAACGCCGTGATGATTGGGCGCGCGGCGCCTACGAATCCGTGGATTTTTCGCCAGATGATGAATTACTTCCGCCACGGAACTTATTCTGAACCTTCCGAGCGGGACCGCTACGATCTGATCCGATCCTATTACGCGATGCTGGTGGAGGAGGATATTCCGGGAACGATCGGCAAAATGAAACAGTTTGCAAGCTGGTTTACCCACGGAGTGCGTAACGGCGCGGAGCTGCGACGCAGCGTTCAAAGCGCAGCGAGCGCCCGCGAGGTGCTGGAGCGGGTAGACGCTTTCTTCTTAAGCGCAGCCACGGTCACGGATTCTTCTTTACGACCCCTGATGCCAGCTTGCGAGTGAGGTATGAGAAGGCAAGGGAAACCGGAAAATCCTCAAAGGCCTCACGCAAAAGCGCGGAGGCGCAAAGCCGCAAAAACAGGTTGAAAGCCAAAAATCGGAAGTTAAAGGACTTATCCTTTATAAACTTTCGACTCTCGACTTTGAACTTTCAACTTGTCTTGGCGTCTTTGCGTGAGGCCTTTTGCTTGTCGATCAATTTTTTCACACGTTACGGGGCGCTGCCCTATTTCCCCTTTTCGGCCTGCCAGCGCCGGTAAAGCTCGCTTTTGGAGATTCCGCTCGATCTTGCCAGGGTTTTCAAGGCATCGCGCTCGCTCAATCGGCGCTCTTTCATTAACTTCTCCATTTCTTCCTGCAAGGATTGCGGTGGCAATTCGACCGTCTTCACCGGCGGCTCGGGAGGTCCAATCAGCACCGTAAGTTCGCCCTTCGCGCCCTTCCTTTGAAGCGTGGCGAGCACTTCAGAAGCGCGTCCGCGCAGAAACTCTTCGTGCACCTTGGTCACTTCGCGCCCAATCACCACAGCGCGATTGCCGAGAACCTTTCGCGCGTCTTCCAGCATTTCCTCGATGCGGTGCGGAGCCTCATAAAAAACCAAGGTCTCTGAAGCGTCGTGGAGCTCTCGAAACCTCTTGAGCCGTGAGTGTCTTTTGGCGGGCAGAAAACCTAGAAATCGGAAGCAATCCAGCGGCAGGCCAGCAACCACCAGCGCCGCTACCAGGGCGCAAGGGCCCGGAATGGGGATCACCGGGAAGCCATGACGGAGGGTGAGCTTGACGAGCCGGTAGCCGGGGTCGGAAATCACCGGCATCCCGGCGTCGGAAACCAAGGCAATACGGTTTCCCTGCTCCATGAGCAGGACCAACTCGGGAGCCCGGGTCATCTCATTATGCTCATGGTAGCTAATTAGGTTCGTGCGGATCGCGTAACGCTCGAGCAGGCCTTGCGTGCGGCGGGTATCTTCGCAGGCGATCAAGTCAACTTCTTTGAGCGTCCGAACGGCTCGGAACGTGATGTCTTCGAGGTTGCCGATGGGCGTGGCCACGACATAAAGCTTGCCGGATGGGCTGTGGCGGGATGCACTGGGGCCGGATGTACCCTCCGGCTCTTCCCCGATCTCCATGTCCGCCTCCGAGGCTGTGAAGAAATCAGTAGCAATGGCACCACAGCGCTGATTCTTGGCTAGTCTATCAACCTGAAACAGGCGAAGCAATCAAGGAATGGGATTTTTGTGTGCTCCGCCTGCTCCGGGAGCGCGCAGGCGGTCTGTTATAATCAGAGTTCCAACACCATGTCCGGAATTATCGGCTACATTGGCAACAAACGGGTTGTTCCCGTCCTGCTGGAAGGGCTTCACCGTCTTCAGTATCGCGGCTACGATTCGGCTGGCCTGGCGGTGATCAAGGATGGAGCGCTTCACATACGGCGGGCCCCGGGTAAACTGCGCAACCTGGAGGAAGCCATCCGGCTAAATCCGATTGACGGCTCCTACGGCATTGGACACACGCGCTGGGCCACTCACGGCGCGCCGACGGAGGAGAATGCCCATCCGCTTCGCGATTGCCACGGCACAGTGGTGGTGGTGCATAACGGAATTATCGAGAATTACGAAGACCTGAAGCGCGAGCTGGTGAACGAGAACCATAAGATCCTCACGGAGACGGATACGGAGGTGATTGCGCACCTGGTCGAAAAGTACCTGAACGGGGTTGGGGCGCCGGGCAGCTCCGGGAGAACGCCGAACCTGGAGGAGGCGGTGCGCGCCGCGGTGCGGCGTCTGAAGGGCGCCTTTGCCCTGGCGATCATCTCTTCCCAGGATGTGAATAAGATCGTGACGGTGCGGCAGGGCCCGCCGGCAGTGATTGGACTCGGCAAGGATGAGTATTTTGTTGCGAGCGACGTTCCCGCCATCGTCTACCACACACGCGACCTCTTTTTTCTGGCGGATGGCAATATGGCCGTGCTGACGCCAAACGGAGTGAAGCTTACTGATTTTGAGGGTCATGCAGTTTCGCGGCGCGTCCAGCATGTGACCTGGGATCCCATTCTCGCCGAAAAGGGCGGGTTCCAGCACTTCATGCTGAAGGAAATCTACGAGCAACCGAGGGCCGTGCGCGATACCCTTCTCGGCCGCACGTCGCCGGAAACCGGGCAAGTATTCCTCGACGAGATGGAGATTTCCGAGGATGAATTCCGCGGCTTTCGTGAAATCAAAATTGCCGCTGCAGGAACGTCGCGCCACGCCGGGCTTGCGGGCCGCATCATGATCGAGCGCCTGGCGCGCGTTCCGGTGGAGGTGGATTACGCTTCGGAGTTTCGCTACCGCGATCCCATTGTTGATTCCCGCACGCTCACCATTGTGATCACCCAGTCCGGCGAAACGGCGGATACGATCGCGGGGCAGCGCGAAGCGCAAACCAAGGGGTCGAAGACCCTGGCCATCTGCAACGTGCTGGGCAGCGTTGCGCCACGGGAGGCGAACGGCGCCATCTATACTCACGCCGGGCCGGAGAT
>JASHTR010000545.1 GCA_030040455.1 Terriglobia bacterium
GTACAGCTTTGCCTCGGAATGGAACGTGGATTGCCTAATCCACTGGCTTGGTATCTTTGGGGTCGCGACGCGGGAGGGTGGGAACAACCTCCCATCGCTCAAAGAGGAGGCCCTGTTACGAAGAAAGCGCAAAACCTGAGAATGAATCGAAGGGGAAGCCAAGGGCCGATCAATTCAAGGCAACACTTCAGCGGATCGCAAGCCGCCGGAGGTCCTAAAAATTGCTTTACGGAGGAGGGTCACGCGTAGGAGTCGAAAGACCAGCGTGGTGGTCGGCCTCCTTATAATTTCAAAGGGAGATGAAACACGAATGCGATTGAGAAATGTTTCTTTGGTGATACTGTTTGTTCTGTGCTTTTTGGGTGCGGCGGTTGTCGCCGCAGGGGATACGATTATCGTAACTCTATCTTCGGGAATGACTTCAACCGTTCCGGGCGCCCAGACGGTAAGCTTCAACAACGGCTTACCGTCTGGCTTTACGAAGCACTGCACGACCAGCTCAGATTGCGGTATTTTCCCTTCATCCACGGACACGAATGACGCTAACGATCCCACGGGCAACACGAACGACTTCATCGCTTCGGGGACAGGCCAAGAGTCGATCAGCATTAAACTTGCCACCGTCCAGAAATCTTTGGGCATCACCACACCTATTAATTACTTTGGACTTTACTGGGGCAGCGTGGACAGTTACAACACCCTGGACTTCTACGACGGGTCCACGCTGGTTGACAGCTTCACCGGACAAGACTTGCTGGACATGGATCCTTCATTAATTGCCGGAACAAGCTCTATTTTTGTGAATTTTTTTATGGATGGCACTCCGGTTACCAAAATCACGCTCACCTCAAGTTCCGAAAACTTCGAGAGCGTTAACGAGGCCTTTGCAGAAACAGATGTGCCTGAGCCAGCATCGCTGGCCCTCTTTGGCTTGGGTCTGATTGGGCTGGCCTTGCTGCTCCGCCGCCGTCTCGCATCCTGAATTTTTCCAGAAGTCGGCTTTTCACAGCTTCCGAGGCTGTCCACAAGACAGTCGGCAAAGCGGCGGTCTGCTACTCCGTCCTCTCACCGACTTGAAGTCGCATTCCGTTGGCAAAATCGCGCGCGGCAATTCGCTTCCGCCCTTCGAGTTGCAATTCGGTGATTTCAAGCTGTGTTCCGGCGCCACAGCCGGCAACAAGTCTTCTTCCGTCAGCCTTTAATTCTCCCGGGACGAGTGAAGCCACTGGCAATGACTCGACCGGGCGCGCCATCCAAATTAGAAGATTGCAGCCGCGAAAAATGGTGTGGGCCGCAGGCCACGGCCGTAGTCCGCGCACGCGATAGGCTATTTCCTGCGCCGGCATCGACCAGTCGATCCGCCCGTCTTCTTTCTTCAGGATTGGAGCGAAAGTTGCCAGACGGTGATCCTGGGGCCGAGGCTGAATCTGGGCGATCTTTCGCAAGGTTTCAACCATCAGCTCCCCTCCTTCCCGACTCAGCCGCTCCGAAAGCGTTTCCGTAGTGTCCGCTTCGTCAATGGCAACCTCTTTTTGCAGCAGGATGTCGCCCGTATCGAGCCCTTCATCAATTTTCATGGTCGTAACACCTGTAATCCGCTCGCCGCGAATGATCGCCCAATTGATGGGCGCAGCGCCACGGTAACGGGGCAGGAGTGAAGCATGGAGATTAATGCAGCCGAGCGGCGGGAGGCGAATCATCGAGGGCGGAACGATGTGACCGAAAGCCACCACCACCACCGCATCCGGCTGGACGGCTGAAATCTGGGCCTGGACCGCAGCATCTTTGAGACGCGCCGGCTGGAAAACCTTCAGCCCGGCCCTCAGCGCGGCTTCCTTCACAGGGGGCGGCGCCAATTGGTAGCCACGGCCCCGAGGCTCATCCGGATTAGTGAGGACGAGAGGAATCGAAAAGCCTTCCGCAAGCAATCTCTCGAGGGTGCGAACGGCAAATTGCGGGGTACCGCAATAGATGAGCTTCATGGGTTGTTGCCCGCTGCCGGTGGTCCGTGGGGATGAGCCACAGTCAACTTACCATTCTCCGGCTTTCACCATCCTGCGCACCTTGCGCCGAATCGAATCGCGCTTCAACATGCTGAGGTGGTGGATGAAGAGAATTCCATTGAGATGATCGATCTCGTGGCAAAAGGCGCGCGCCAGCAAGCCCTCCCCGCTCACCGTCATTTCTTGCCCGCGAGCGTCCTGCGCGCGAACGGTCGCCTTCATGGGTCGCGTGGCCTGGGCGCGAAAATTGGGAAGGCTCAAGCATCCTTCTTCATCGGTCTGCTTGCCTTCAATTGAAATCACTTCAGGATTTGCCAGCACCAGCCTGGCCGTCGGGTCTTCGTTTGACGTAATATCAATCACGCAAAGGCTCTTGGAAATCCCAATCTGCGGGGCGGCAAGCCCTACGCCGTGCGCGGCGTACATCGTATCAAACATATCGGCGACCAGCTTCTCAAGCTCAGCGTCAAAAATAGTGACTGCGGCGGCGGCTTCTTCGAGAACGGGCTGGCCGTATTTGACGATGGGATAAATCATGGCGTCCGTTAGAACCGTCGGACCTGCGTGAGATAACCTTCGTAATTGCGTCGGGTTTCTTCCAGAGAATCCCCTCCAAACTTTTCCAGAAACGCGCGCGCCAGCACCAGCGCAACCATGGCTTCGCCCACCACGCCCGCCGCGGGCACAACGCAGACGTCGGAGCGCTCATAGGCCGCCTTCACCGGCTCGCGCGTCTCAAAGCTGACGGATTCCAGAGGGCGGCGCAGAGTGGAAATCGGCTTGAGAAACCCGCGGACGATGACTTCCTGGCCGTTGGTCATGCCGCCTTCCAGCCCGCCCGCGCGGTTGCTTTTGCGCGTAAAGCGCGATTCCTGGCGGTTGTAACCGATTTCATCTTGCACGCTGGAGCCAAAATGAGTGGCGTTTTCCATGGCGCTTCCGATTTCCACCCCTTTCACTGCCTGGATGGACACTACCGCCTGTGCCAGATGGCCGTCCAGACGCTCATCCCACTGAGAGCAGGCGCCGAGGCCGGGCGGTAGGCCCCGCGCCCGCACTTCAAAGATTCCGCCCACCGTGTCGCGATTCTCGGTGGCAAAGTCCACCTCCTGCTTCATTCGCTCCTCCGTCGCCGGATCGACGCAATTCAACACAATCTCCTCTTTAGCGCGCAGCGCGAGCACCGAATCAAAGGGAAACTCTCCCGGCGGCAAGGCCGCCCGCCCTACAGCCACCACGTGACTTGCCACTTCAATGCCGAAATCAAGCAGGAATAGCTTTGCCAGCGCCCCTACGCCCACCCGCGCAGCCGTCTCTCGGGCGCTCGCGCGCTCCAGCACGTATCGCGCATCGCGAAAATTGTACTTCAGGCAGCCCGCCAAGTCGGCATGACCGGGGCGCGGCGGCGAAAGCGGTTTATACTTGTCGCGCGCCTCCTGGCGGTCCTCAACCGACATGGCATCTTTCCAGTTCGACCAGTCCCGATTTTCAATGACCAGCGCGACCGGCGACCCGATCGTCTGGCCGTGGCGGACGCCGGAGAGAAACTGCGCGGCGTCCGACTCAATCTTCATCCGACCGCCTCGCCCGTAGCCACCCATGCGGCGCTTCAGGTCGCGATTAACGTAATTGAGATCGACGCGCAGTCCGGCGGGAATGCCGGAGATAATGGCCACCAAGCCCTGCCCGTGAGATTCGCCTGCCGTCTGAAATTTCAGCATAAAGATTGTGTAATTGGCTCCGCGAAAGGAGAGGCAAAGGTCAGATTTTATACAAATCAGTCCTGAAGGTCAAAAAAACAGTAACAACGCAGCAATGAAGAGAAACGGAGAAAGTAAAAATGGCGAGAGGGAGGCGGCGAGCTCCAGGAGAC
>JASHTR010000045.1 GCA_030040455.1 Terriglobia bacterium
TACGTCGGCAAGAGATCGGATTTTCTCGTGGGATACACGTATAGCAAGTCGATTGACCAGGCATCGAACCTGGGCGAGCAGCTCAATCCACTGAACCAGAGCCTTACGCGCGCCATTTCGGCCTACGATATGACGAACAACTTTGTGGCCAGCTATCGCTATGAACTGCCGCTCGAGTTGCTGTTTCACCGCGCGGACCGGCTGACGGAGGGATGGAATCTTTCCGGCACGACGCGTTTTAGCACCGGATTGCCGGTGACGCTATACGACGACTCCGACAACTCTCTGCTCGGAACGCTGGGAAACGGCGTCAACAACTACCTGCTGGACACCCCGGAGATGAGGCCTGGCCCGCTAGAGATCGATACGAATCCTCGAAACGGTCGTCCGGAGTTCAACACGGCGCTTTTTAGCCTGGAGGCGCTGGGCCAACTGGGCGATGCGTCACGACGGTTCTTCTATGGGCCTGGCATCGACAATTACGACATGGCGCTCACGAAGACGGTGCGGGTGACCGAGACGAAGGTGTTAGAGATTCGCCTGGAAGGTTTTAACGTGTTCAACCACGCGCAGTTTTACGGTCCGGCATCCGTCGACGGGGAGATTAACGATCCCCACTTCGGCCAAGTGGTCAGCGCGGCCGCACCTCGCTTGCTTCAGCTTGCCGCAAAGTTTATCTTTTAGGAGCGTTCCGCAAGAGGCCATCTGCGGGACGAGCATGCCGAGGCATGTGAAGACCACGGAGGCGTCGAGTGGATCATCTAATTCGAACCGGTATTTCCCTGGAGGACGGGCTTCTAAAAACCTTTGACGAGGCGATCGGCAGAAAGGGTTATCGCAACCGCTCCGAGGCAATACGCGACCTCATTCGTGACCACCTGGTCTCCGAAGAGGCCGACAAGAACAAAGTCATTGTCGGAACCCTGACGATCGTTTATGACCACCATCGGCCAAACCTTACAGAGAAGCTCATCGACGCGCAGCATCGGGCGGGAGGCAAAGTGCTTGCGACCACGCACGTCCATTTGGATCATCACAATTGTCTCGAAGTGCTCATCATGAAAGGGCGAAGCGGCACGATCAGGGGATTCGCCGATCGCATACTCAGTCTGCGCGGAGTGAAACATGGCCGGTTGGTCATAACCAGCGCTGGAAAAGATCTGCAATGAGCCTGGCTACAGGCTCTCTCCATCGATCGACGATCGGCTTCCACCGAGGCGAGAAGCCGTGGTCAGCGCGTGCTATTTTCCGGTATAGGTGATTCGCCAAATCGAGTTTGAGCCGTCATCGGTGACCAGTAACGACCCATCGTGGGCCACTGTGATACCAACCGGTCGGCCCCAGACAGTTCCGTTAGGAAGCACGAAGCCGGTGAGGAAGTCTTCATACTCGCCACTCGCGTGGCCGGTATGGTGCAACGGCACCCGAATCACTTCATAGCCCGCGCGGGTCGATCTATTCCAGGACCCGTGTTCGGAAGCGAAGATGTCGCCATCATATTCGCGGGGGAATTGCTTGCCCTCGTAAAAGGTCATTTCGAGCGAGGCATTGTGCGGCTGGAGAATCACGTCCGGGGTGATGACCTTATCTCTTAGCTCCGGATGCTTACCCTCAAGCCGTGGATCTTGGTGCCCGCCCATGTACCACCAGGGCCACCCGTAAAAGCCGCCCGGTTGCACGTGGGTGATGTAATCTGGGACAAGGTTATCTCCCAGCATGTCGCGCTCATTGACCGAGCACCATAATTGGCCGGTTTGCGGGTTAATAGCAATTCCCGCCGGGTTTCGAATCCCGTACGCATAGATGCGCATCTCTGATCCGTTGGGATTAAACTCAAGAATGTTGGCTCGATCCTTTTCGGCAGGATGAGTGTCAGGGTCGTCCACATTGGAGCCTGAACCCACGGCTACAAACATTGTCTTTCCGTCCGGTGAAAACGCAACGTCGCGCGTCCAATGCCCTCGACCGCTCGGCAGATCCGCGAGGTGTTGCGCCGGTCCGCGCGCCCTTAAGTCTCCGTTTCGGTAAGGAAAACGCAAGACGGCGTTCGTGTCGCCAACGTAGACCCAACGCGGATGAGGGCCCAGGGGATAAAAAGCAATTCCAAACGGTCGTGTGAGGCCACTGGCAAAAATACTGGTGATCTCCGGCTTGCCGTCCGGGGAGATTCCCCGGAACACCATGATCCGGCCCGGTGCGCTTTCCGCAACGAAAAAGTCGCCGTTCGGAGCCGTGCGGATGAGGCGGGGGTTTTCAAGTCCGGTCGTGTAGAGCTCGACTTTGAAACCCGTAGGAGCTTGCGGCCATGCATCCTCGGGGCGAGACACAATCCGGGGGCCGTTGCCCACTGGTGTAGTCGCGAACGGGGCAGGAAGGTCTTGCAGGTTAATCTTGCGAAAGGTTCCCGGCTTTTCGAACCGGAAGTCCGTGAACGGCGGCGTGGGCGCCGGGGTGTTCAGCTTTCCGTCGCCAGCCGTTCCCATGCCGCTGCTGGCCGGCAAGCGCAACCCATTTGGATCCTGTAAAAGCTTCAGATAAGTTATGATTTGCCACCGCTGCTGCTCAGGCAGTCTTGCCCATGCGGGCATTCCATCTGCTATGTCGCCGCGAGTAATAAACCAGAAAATCTCGCCCGGCTTCGCTGTTTGGGTCGCTCCGCTCGCAAGAGAGGGAACGTTGCCCGCGCCATGGGCGTTCTGGCCGTGGCAGAGAGCGCACCTTTGCTCGTACAGCCTGTGGCCGATTTCAGCATTGCGCTGTCCCCGGTAGGGATTTTCTTGTCCGGCAACCGATGCGGGGGCGTTGTGGAAAGTTTCAGCGTGATCCGGCAATGTGGCGCTGATGGCAAGTACGGTGATAGCAGGAATGAAAGACATGCAAGCTAAGATGAATTTCCAGGATTTCAAGGGTTTGCTCCTGAATGAGGATCTTTCCCGGCGCAAAGCGATTGTGCCGCAACAATACCCGGGCCGGGAGCAAAATTGGCAAAACGAAATAATGCGACTCACGGCAAGACATGAGGCCGCGGCAGCCACGCCGAATTCGGGCTTTTAAATTCGTCGTAGATTTATGCGGATGAAAAAGCCCACGGCGAGAAGAAGCGCTCCCCGTGGCTACCCCTGGCCACGCTTCCATTCGAGGGATCATCGGGCGCATTTATCATTGCCAACTCAGTATGTCCCACGTGCCAGCCGTTTTTCTTTCGGCAAGCGATTATACGATTACCGTATCAATCCGTAGCCAATTTGTCGCATGAACAGCAGTATATCATCTATTATGCTTTGCCGTGCAAAGCACCATGGATTCCCAGGGCCATGTCCGAGTCCCAGCTTGCTCAGATCTGGGAATTTGCAGACGCCTTTGCGGTGGGCATTGGCGGGTCGTGGTGAAAATATTTTTTATAAGCGCTAATCCAATCGGCGGTGATTTCGCGTCGTGCTTCTGGAAGGTCGAGCTGGCCCCGGCAAACCAGTTCGCGGAGCCGGGTTTCAAGGGCGTCTTTGGCGTGCGCATTCCATGCTGTCTGCGAATAGGGTTCAGGCCAGAGGTTACGAATGTCGTTTGTGCCTCCCAATGCCGGAGGAATCAGATAGTCGAGTTGGTATTCTCTGGCCCGAGAGGGTGCCACTCCGTATTCCTGTAAAGCTCTCTGCTGCACGGAGGCAGGAATCAACCAGGCTGGGTCGTTCTCTTCTGCCGTACAAACATCCCTTCGCCGAATCGCGACGGCAACTCCGGGCGTGAGAGCCCTGTTGGGCAGAAGTTGAGGGCTCAGTTGAGTGAACTCTTGACCGGAAACGCGATGCCCGAGGTGGCTTCCAAGCCAGCCCGCAAGCCCGATGCAGAGGAAAGCGGCGCAAGCGTATGCCCATCGTCTTCTGAAAGGCACGGTCCTGAAGATTGCGTACCACGGCCTGGGGTGCGACATCAGGGCGGACTGGGCTAAACGGGCTTTTAGCAGAGCGCGGGGTCCGGCGGGCGGCGGCAGTTGCGGGTCAAGGCTTGAGCGAATAATGTGGATAAAATCGGCAATGGCCCGTTCCACTTCGCCCATGCGTGCACGGCACTCCCAGCACGCCGTCAGATGTTCACGGGTTCGAACCGCGAGCCGGGAGGGTAGCTCACCGTCTGCCAGAAGCATCAGCTCTTCGTCCGACAAATGAGTATCCCTGTGCTGCATGGGTCACCTCTCATCCGCCCGCCCCAGGCGGGACAAAGAACGCGCTAGCGAAATCGATACGGAGCCGAGAGAGATGCCGAGGATTTCGGCGATTTCACGGTATCTCAGGCCTTCGGCGCGCAATCGAAGACAACGTTGATCCTGTTCGGGAAGAGCGCGAAGCACCGCGAGCAAGCGTTCCTTTCTCTGGCTGCACACCATTTGCTCTTCAGGATTTGGGCCAGGATCGCATTGTCGCTCGAGGAGGCTGGCGTCAGACTCTCCCGCGTCGTGAAGCTTCTGGCACGCAGAGCGTTGTTTCAAAGCCAGATTGTGCGCAACGCGAAAAACCCACCCGCGAAGATTCTTGCGGGATCGTCCGAGCTGCAGGTGCCGAAAAAGTGAGAGAAAAACCTCCTGAACGATCTCCTCGCCATCATCGGTTGATAAACCTAGCGACAGAACATACCTGAGAAGGCGGTTGTGAAACTGGTCAAAGAGGCTGAGGACCACC
>JASHTR010000546.1 GCA_030040455.1 Terriglobia bacterium
TTCATTTCTCCCGCCGCATAGGCTTCCGCATGAATGTAAGAGACTTCCTTAAGCTTCAGAGCGCCTTCGAGAGCGACGGGGTATTGATACTTGCGCCCCACGTAAAGAAAATGCGGAGCGCGACAATAGGTCTGGGCGAGCTCCCGGATGCGGTCGGACTGTTGGAGCACCTCGCGAATCTGGTCCGGCGCCTTCTCCAGCCCCCGGAGCAGTTTTTCTCCCTCTTCAAATGAAAGATCTCTGCTCCGGCCGAGCAGCAATGCAATGAGTACCAGAATCGTCATCTGCGAAACAAAGGATTTAGTGGATGCCACTCCAATCTCAATCCCCGCGTGGGAGTAAACGCCAGCGTGGGTTTCGCGCGCAATGGTGCTTCCCACTACGTTGACGAGACCCAGCACCAGCGCGCCTTTGCGCTTGGCTTCGCGAAGGGCTGCGAGCGTATCCGCGGTTTCGCCCGACTGGCTTATGGCCAGCACCACCGTGTTCTGGCGGATGTTCAGCTTGCGGTAGCGGAATTCGGAGGCGAGCTCGGTTTCCACCGTCAGGTCCGTGAGCGTCTCAAAGACGTAGCGCGCATAGAGACCCGCATAATAAGAGGTGCCACAGCTCACGATGATCAGGTGCTGGGCCTTGTTGAGCCGGTCCATGACGGATTCAAGACCCCCCAGCTTCGCCACCCCCTCGGAATGGTTCAAGCGGCCGCGCAAGGCGTTCTCCACCGCTTCCGGCTGCTCGAATATCTCCTTGAGCATGTAGTGCGGATAAGAGCCCCGCTCCATCTCCTCGCGGTCTGCTTCAATGATTTGCGCCTCGCGGCTGACGGCGCGGTTGTCGAGCGTTTTAATCCAATAGCGGCCCGGACCGAGCCGCGCCACTTCGTTGTCTTCGAGATAGACCACCTGGTCAGTGTGCTGAGCGAGGGCGGAAACATCCGAGGCTGCCAAGGATTCCCCTTCGCCGATCCCAAGCACGATGGGACTGCCCCGCCGGGCCACAAGAAGCTCTTCGGGCTGCTTCGTGTGCATCACCGCCAGGCCGTAGGTGCCCTTAACCTCTCGAAGCGCCTTTTGCACAGCGGCTTCGAGGTCTCCCTGGTAGAAGCTTTCAATGAGGTGAGTGAGGACTTCCGTATCGGTTTCACTGCGAAAAGTGTGCCCTGATGCCAATAGGGCCTTCTTCAAAGGTTGGTAATTTTCAATGATGCCATTGTGGACCAGAAACATTTCACCGGAGCAGTCGGTGTGGGGATGAGCGTTGACTTCCGTGGGCTTGCCGTGAGTGGCCCATCGCGTATGGGCAATGCCGATCGCTCCCTCCGGCGCTTCCCGCTCCACGCGGGCCTCGAGCTCGGCTACTTTACCTACCGCCTTGGCCAGATAGGCTTCCGCGTTGAGAATGGCCACCCCACTCGAATCGTAGCCACGATATTCGAGCCGCTTTAACCCTTCAAGCAGGATGCTCCTCGCGCATTGTCGGCCCACGTAAGCAACGATGCCGCACATATGAGAAGAGGGTACAGGCTGGATCGAGCGAGGTCAAGATGAAGTAAAGCGTTTTTCACCACCCCCAAAAAATCTTGCAACCTTTAAGCGTTGCCGTGCGTCATAAAAATTAACCAACACTTATGACTACCTGGGGAGGTGGGTAGCGTTAAGGGCAACCAAGTTATCCACTTCCTCCTTCCTCGTCTCGTGTTTGGCGGCTTAATATCTCACAACAGGATATAAAGGTCTTCGGGTTTCGTGGTATGGTGACCTGATGCTTCTCCCACTTACCCCCGTCCGGTTTAAATCCCATGCTGCCCGTATTTACGGTCGAAAGACGGGCGTCGTTTGCGGAAACCAGCGTTTCAGCTATAAGGAGTTCGATCAACGTTGTGACCGGCTCTCGGGTGCTCTATTACGGCTGGGAATGAAGGGCGGCGACCGAGTGGCCTATCTCAGCTTTAACTGTCACCGCCTGCTCGAAGCTTACTTTGCCGTCCCGCAGGTATCCGCCATCCTGCTGCCTCTCAACATCCGGCTCAGCCCCGAAGAACTCGCCTGGATTCTGAACGATGCGACTCCCCGGCTGCTCTTCTTCGATCCCGAATTCACCCCCATTGTAGAAAGCTTGAAGACCTGCATCAGGTCGATGGAGCATCTCATCTGCCTGCGCGAGCCTCGTCCTGCGTGGGCACACCCGAGCACCTATGAAGAGCTGCTGGAAATCTCCACCCCCCGGTTGATGGATTACACCGGCATTGACGAAAATTCCGTAGCCGAGCTTTTTTATACCAGCGGCACCACGGCGCACCCCAAGGGCGTGATGTTGACGCACCGCAACCTTTACCTGCACGCTTTTTATGCGGCGCGCGCGCTGCACCTTCAAGATGAGGACACCGTGCTCTATATCGTCCCTTTGTTCCACGTGAACTCATGGGGCTCGCCGCATACCTATACGCTGAGCGGCGGGCGGCATGTGATCCTGCCAAAATTCGATCCGCAGGCGGCGCTAAGGCTGATTGAGGAAGAATGCGTGACGCGATTGCAGATGGTTCCCTCGATGGCGATGGCGCTCATGCATTGCGCAGACTTTCATAAATACGATCTCTCGAGCGTACGCGAGATCATGATTGGAGGCGCCCCCGCGAGCACCGCACTGATTCGACAACTGGATGAAAAGTTTCCGGGCGCCGCCGCGCTTGGCGGCTACGGACTTACCGAAACCTCGCCGATTGCGACCATCGCTTATCCCAAGGATCATTTAAAAGGCGCAAGCGATGAGATCAATCTGAGACGGCGAGCCACGGCGGGCACCGCCATTGCCGGTGCTGAGGTGCGGGTCGTCGATGCCGCCGGGAACGATGTCAATCCGGACGGCCACGCCGTGGGTGAAGTCGTTGTTCGGAGCGACACCGTCATGGCCGGATACTGGAACCAGCCGGAGGAAACCGACCGTGCGTTTGAGGGCGGCTGGTTCCATACGGGTGATCTTGCAACGATCGACGAAGAGGCTTATACCCTCATTGTCGACCGCATTAAAGATATGGTTCTGAGTGGAGGAGAAAACGTTGCCACGGCGGAAATCGAGCGGGTGATTTACGAGCATCCCGCGGTCCTCGAATGCGCGGTGATTGCCGTCCCGGACGAGAAATGGGGAGAAGCGCCGAAAGCCTTGATCGCGCTGCGGTCCGGGCATTCCACCACGGAGGAGGAAATCCTCAACCATTGCCGGCGTCATCTTGCCGGGTTTAAAGTTCCGAAGTCCGTGGAGTTTCGTGAATCGCTTCCAAAGGGCGGGACCGGAAAGATTCTAAAGCGCCTCCTCCGCGAGTCTTACTGGGCGGGGCACGCGAGGCGCGTGCATTAGCGATTCTTCTATGGGAAATCATTCACCACGCGCATCCATCCCCATTCTCGAAAATCAACCTCTCAAACCCTTCACAACGTTCAAAATCGGCGGACCGGCGCGGTATTTTGCCAGTGTTGAAACGGGGATTACGCCGGCGCTGGAATTTGCGGAGCAACACGCTTTGCCGGTTTTCATCCTGGGTGGCGGGAGCAACGTGCTGGTCAGCGACCAATGCATCGAGGCCTTCGTGCTCCACCCCACGCGCCAGGGAATGACGGTGCTCGAAGAAAGCGCGGAGTTCGTGAACGTTCGCGTTGAAGCCGGTGAGCCGTGGGACCGGCTGGTGGGTTATGCCGTCGAGCGTGGCTGGTGGGGCATCGAGAACCTCTCGCACATTCCTGGCCAGACCGGTGCGGCCCTGGTGCAAAACAT
>JASHTR010000547.1 GCA_030040455.1 Terriglobia bacterium
ATCGTAAATTGACTGTTGCTTTCATGCTCGCATTCTTCTTCATATTTCTCGCAACTTCGCTTCCAGCCGAGGAGCACGTGGTTTCCAACAGCAGTCTCCACCAGGCCCTCATAAACTCAGCCGCTACGCGGCAACGTAATATCGTCAAGACGGAAAAGTTCTTTTCCTCCCCGGCTGCCCAGCAAGCTTTGAAGAAAGGCGGCCTTGTTCTGAAGCAAGTTCAGAAAGCCATCCCTGCTTTGAGCAACGAGGAGGTGGCCCGGCTCGCCAGACAAACAGATAAGGTTCAAAACGATTTCGCAGCCGGGTCGCTTTCTAATGAACACCTCACCTACATCGTCATTGCGCTCGCGACCGCCATCATCGTGATTCTGATTTTGAAAGGGTAGGCCGCGCGCCGGCGTCGTCTTGTCTCATTGTAGCGCCGGTGTCAGCACCGGCGGCTTTCGGCGCTGAGAGCCTGCCCTGAGCGGAGCGAAGGGACAGCGCCGCTACAAAAGTAGCGCCCGTGAGACTCATTTTGTGCGCTTTTGCCCTAATTTTTCTTTTGATGTCGTCCGGAGCGCAACGTGCCACCATGGTTACGATACTCCCTAAAATTCGGGTGCTTTACCGTGAAGGTCAATGGGAGGCTGTAGTGCGCCTTACAACCCCTCGCCCTGATGACCCAGCGGAGATTGATTATTATCGTGGGATGGCGCTGGCCCGGCTGAAGCGCTGGGATGAGGCGAAACAGGCGCTCGAGCGCGGCCGCCGCAGGGCACCACGTGACCCGCGCTTTCCTACCGAGCTCGCCGGCATCGCCTTCACCGAGAAGAGATATGCGGAAGCAAAGAAGGACCTCCGCAGCGCGCTTCAGCTTGATCCCCATAATACTTATGCTTTGGGCTTCCTGGCAACAATCTACGACCTGGAAGACAACCTCGGCGCTGCCCTCAAATACTGGAACCGCGCCGGGATGCCGGAAATTCAAAAGATCGACATCAACCCCGCGCCGCAGATCGATCCGGCTCTGCTCGACCACGCCTTCGCCTTCAGTCCGGACGCCGTCCTGGCCTTCCCGGACTTTCTCACCACTGAAACGCGACTCAAATCGCTCGGCGTCTTCGCGCAGCCACGCCTCGAGCTTCAGCCGCTTGAAAACGGCAATTTCGACGCGCAATTCGTGCCCAACGAGAGAAATGGCTGGGGAGATTCGACGCTTGAAGGGCTCCTTTCTCTGCTCCGCGGCGTGCCCTACGACACCATTTATCCGTCGTTCTTCAACCTTCGAAAGTCCGCCATGAACTTCACCTCTCTCCTCCGCTGGGATCCGAACAAAGAACGTCTCTTTGCTTCTTTCAGCAGCCCGCTTCAAGGAAGCGCCCAATGGCGATACGACGTGTATTTGGACGGCAGACGTGAAAACTGGGACCTCACAAAAACCTTCTTTGGCTCCGCTGCCCCAGTCAAGGATATGCATCTTGAAAAAATTGAGGGTGGGGCGGCGGTTCACTCCATCGTCAGTGGACGCCTCGAATGGAGCACAGGAATAGACTTCTCCGGCCGCAGCTTTGGCAACTTGGGTCTCGTGAACTCCCGCTCGGCGCCTCTTTTCAGAAACGGCTTCGTGCTGGAGTCCCGCTCGGAGCTCGACGCTCAAGTCGTGAACCTTCCGGAAAGGCGTTTCACGATTGATTCAGGCGTCTCCACACAGGTTGGGAAGCAGTTTATCCACGCCTCCAGCCCCTTCCTCCAGGCCGAAGCTAAGCTCCTTGCCCGGTGGCTTCCGCAGGCTCAGGGCGACGATTACATGATGACCCTCCAAGCCAGAGCGGGCAACACCTGGGGCACGGCTCCATTTGACGACCTGTTCATTCTGGGGATCGAACGCGACAACGACCTCTGGCTCCGGGCACACGTTGGAACATCCGACGGCAGGAAAGGCAGCGCGCCGCTCGGCCGAAATTACGCGCTCTTCAATTGGGATGACTTCAAACGTATCTATGGCAACGGCTTCGTTAATTTTAAGCTGGGACCGTTCCTGGACTCGGGCGCCATCAGCGATCCCTCCGGTGCCTTTGGGTCCAGGGGATGGCTGCTCGACTCGGGCGTCGAGCTTAAGGTGGAGTTATTGGGGGCGGCGAAGGTCGAGTTCTTTTTTGGCAAGGACTTGCGCACCGGCGGCAATGCCTTCTACGCCGCGACGTCCTCGTATTGATTTTCTTGGGGTTCCTTTCGGTAGCATCGGGTGATGCGGAGCCACTCCCTGGGCCTGAAACAGCGGCGCTGCCGAACCGCCAACCGGCGTGAGAAATGCGATGGCTGATCCCCTGATCTGCAAGAACTACATCGACGGTCATTGGGTTGATTCGGCGAGCGGTCGCACGTTCGAAGACGCGAACCCTGCCGATCGCCATGAGATTGTAGGTGTTTTTCAGGATTCCAATACGGAGGATGTTGAGCGGGCTGTCCGGGCTGCTCTGAGCGCCTCCGATTCCTGGCGTCTCACGCCCGCCCCCCGGCGCGGCGAGATTCTCTATCGCGCGGGCCAGCTTCTGGCGGCGCGCAAGGAGGACTTGGCCCGTGAAATGACGCGCGAAATGGGAAAAGTGCTCGCAGAAGCGCAGGGCGACGTGCAGGAAGCCGTTGACATGACGTTCTACATGGCGGGCGAGGGCCGGCGGCAGTTCGGCCAGACAACTCCTTCTGAGCTTCCCGATAAGTTTTGCATGACCCAGCGCGCTCCCCTGGGAGTTTGCGCGCTCATCACGCCGTGGAACTTCCCCATGGCCATCCCCGCCTGGAAGGCCATGCCGGCGCTGATCTGCGGCAACACCGTGGTCATGAAGCCTTCGCCTGAGGCCCCGCGTTCAGCCTACAACCTGGTGAGGGTTCTGGAAGAAGCCGGCATTCCAGCCGGCGTCGTGAACTTCGTCACTGGCAGAGGGCCGGGAACAGGCGTCGCGCTGGTAAACCACGGAGACGTGCATGCTGTTTCTTTTACCGGCTCAACGGCTACGGGGAGAGAAGTGGCAAAAAGCTGCGCTGGAGCCTTCAAACGTCTCACCCTTGAGATGGGCGGGAAAAACGCTATTCTGGTGATGGAAGATGCTGATCTCAATCTTGCCGTCGAGGGTGCCGTCTGGGGTGGCTTTGGCACCGCTGGCCAGCGCTGCACGGCGGCCAGCCGCCTTGTGGTGCATAAGGAAGTCTACGGCGCTTTCGCCGCGAAATTTGTGGAACGAACCCGCGCGCTGAAGGTGGGCAGCGGCCTCGATCCCGGTGTTGAGGTTGGGCCGCTCATCAATGAACGCCAGTTGCGCAAAGTTGAGCAATACGTGGCAGTCGGCAAAGATGAGGGCGCCCGACTTTTGTGTGGCGGCTGTCCTCTTTCCTGCGGCGACTACGATCGTGGCTGGTTTTTTGCCCCAACGATTTTTGGTGATGTGCATCCCGAGATGCGCATTGCGCAGGAAGAGATTTTCGGACCGGTTGTGGCGCTGATCCCCTGCCAGAGCCTTGATGAAGCCATCGCAATTGGGAACAGCGTATCCTACGGCCTCTCCTCCGCCATCTATACGCGGGACGTCAACAAGGCTTTTCGGGCTATACGCGATATCGAAAGCGGCATTTTTTACGTCAATGCATCCACCATCGGCGCGGAAACTCATCTTCCTTTCGGCGGCGTCAAACAAACCGGCAACGGACACCGGGAAGCTGCCCTCGCCGCGCTCGACTTTTATTCCGAATGGAAATCAATTTATATCGACTTTAGCGGTAAGTTGCAAAAAGCACAGATGGATACGTAGCGGACTCAACATTCATGGAGGAAACGTATGAGGCAGATAGTTTGGCTGATGATGTGTCTTGCTCTTTTGACGGTCTCCGCAATGGCTGCTGATATCGTAGTGCTGAAGAGCGGCGAGCAGCTTGTCGGAACCTGGGAAACGGTAAAGGGCGGCAATCTGACGTTCAAATCGGACACGCTGGGCGAGGTGACGATCCCTATTTCAAAAGTGAAATCCTTTACGACGTCCACGCCCGCAGTCATTGTGAAGACCGGCGGCGCCACCGTTCAAGGCCAGCTTCAACTGCTGCCTTCCGGTAATTGGCAGGTTACAAACGCAGGTCAAACCCAGGTTGTGCCCGCCGCGAGCGTCGTGGCGGTCATGCCGCAGGCGACCTTCAACTCACTCGTCGCGCACCACGCCGAAGCGTGGCAGGATTGGAAAGGGACGGCTAATTTCGGCTACGCCTTGCAGAGCGGCGACCAGGAGACCGCAACCATTAGCGCCACCGTGGCTGCAACGCGCGAGCGGCCTGAGGCCCCCATCTTCATACACCACTGGCGCACCAACTACTCGCTGCTCATGCTCTTTTCCAACGCTCAGCAGGACGGCGTAGAAATTCGATCGAACACCATCAGCACGAACCTGCGCCAGGATTACCTGTTTACCCCTTCTGATTTCGTGTTTGCTTTCGGGCAGCTCGACCACATCCAGGCCCAGGGGCTTTACTTGCGCCAGACTTACGGCGGCGGGTTCGGCCACGACGTGATTCACACTTCACGCACACTTTTCAGCGTCCTCGGCGGCATCACGTTTGTCAATTCAAAGTTCTACACTGGCGGCCCGGCCATGCGAAGCGGCGAGGCGCTGGTTGGAGAGAAACTTACCGTGGCCCTGACGAAACGAATCTCATTCAACCATTACCTCAACTTTTATCCCAATCTCACCAACACCGGCCAGTATCGTTTCGATACGACTTCGAACCTGGGCTTCAAGCTGAGTTCACGGCTTACGGCCAACATCGGTCTCATTGACCTTTACTTAAGTAACCCAACGCCCGGAAATCACGAGAATAACGTTGCGTTCACGGCGGGCCTGGGAGTGGTATTCTGATTGCCAGCAGCAATGAGGACGGGGCACAAGAGGGCCGTGAAAAATGGAGATTTCAGGCATCCATCACGTTACGGCGATCGCCAGCGACCCCCAGGCAAATGTTGATTTTTACACCGGCGTGCTGGGGTTGCGACTGGTGAAGCTGACGGTCAATTTCGACGATCCGGGGACGTATCATCTATACTACGCTGACCGGGTTGGGCATCCCGGAACCATCCTGACGTTCTTTCTCTGGCCAGGAGCTCCGAGAGGGCGGCGCGGCTCTGGCCAGGTGACGCTAA
Source organism: Terriglobia bacterium (assembly GCA_030040455.1). GTDB lineage: Bacteria > Acidobacteriota > Terriglobia > UBA7540 > UBA7540 > RH2-MAG17b. The sequence goes on from JASHTR010000547.1 coordinate 5,165, forward strand.
CTTCCTTCGCGATCCCCTCCTGGGCGGTCGAGTATTGGACGGAGCGTCTCGCCGAGCATGAAGTTTTATTCCAAGGTCCGTCGGAGCGATTCGGAGAGCAGGTGATTTCCTTCGCAGATCCTGACGGGCTGCGCATTGAGTTGATTTCAAGCACGTGCGTCAGCGCGGGGAAGGCTTACAAGAGGGGGCCGGTCCCGGCGGATTACACGATTCACGGCTTCCATAGCGCCACGTTATGCGAGGAAGGTTATCAGAGGACAGCCGCGCTGCTCACTGAAACTCTCGGGTTTAAGCTCGTGCAGCATGAGGGAAACCGGTTCCGGTATGCCGTCGGGGCCTGTGAGCCTGGAGCCATGGTGGATGTGCTCTGTGCGCCGGAGGAATCGCGGGGCCGCATCGCTGCGGGGACTGTACATCATATTGCGTGGCGGGCCGCCGACGATCAGCAGCAACGCGAGTGGCTCAAGGAGATCGCGCGCTTGAACTATAACGTCACTCCGGTGATTGATCGAATCTACTTCCATTCCATCTATTTCCGGGAACCCGGCGACGTCCTCTTCGAAATCGCTACGGACGCGCCTGGCTTTTCCGTGGATGAGGACACGGAGGAGTTGGGATCAAAGCTGCAGCTTCCACCCTGGTTGGAGCCGGGACGCGCAGAGATTGAGTCCGCGCTTCCGCCGCTTCGGTTGCCCTCTGTGGCCCGTTCAGTCTCGCCATGACGGACTGAAACTTTACTATGCTGAGCGACATAAGTCCGCGACGCTCGATCGCTGTAGCGCCGGTCCCGCTCAGGGGGACCGGCGAATTTCGCCGCTCATAGAGCGGCGCTACAACAAAATAGCCGTCGCGGACTTATATCGTTGTGTATAAAATGAGGGCGGCCACAAGCCAAGGCCAGGATGACGTGGAAGCTGCCAGGCAACGGCTTTCACTCCAAGACCGCACGGAGGATTTCCAGCATGAAAACCTGCTCCCATCTCGATCAAATCCGGCAGGTCACGCCGCGTGCCCGCGGCTGCGAGGAGTGCTTGAAAATGGGAGATAGTTGGGTCCACCTGCGGCTGTGCCTGGAGTGTGGGCATGTTGGGTGTTGCGACTCCTCGAAAAATAAGCACGCAACCCAGCACTTCCATCACACCGCGCATCCCATCATGAAGTCGATGGAGCCAGGTGAGGATTGGGGCTGGTGCTATGTGGATCAGGTCGAGCTGGACTTCTCCTGAACGCATTGGTCTCACAAGCCCGAGCCTATAGCCGGAGGTGAGCGTATGAGCCTGAGAGAACAACTCTCGCCGGCCACGGCGGGCGAGCCATTCTGGCCAGCTTTGCCGCTTGAAGAGTGGGAAGACACCTATCACACCCTCCATATGTGGACACAGATGGTCGGAAAAGTCCGGATGGCCTTCGCGCCGCTTGAAAATCATTGGTGGAATACGGCCTTCTACGTGAACGTCTCGGGTCTCACCACCTCACCTATTCCTTACCGCGGCGAGTTGTTTGAAATCCAGTTCGACTTCATGACGCACCGCCTGGAAATCCGCACTTCTTACGGCGCGTCGCGCATTCTGGCACTCGCCCCCAAATCCGTCGCGACCTTTTACCATGAGCTCCTTTCCGCGCTGCGGGCGATTGGGATTGAAGTGGAGATCAACACCAAGCCTCAGGAAGTCCCGGCCTCCATTCCATTCGATCAGGATGAGACGCATCGGTCCTACAATCCGGAATACGCCCACCGGTGCTGGCGAATCCTCTTGTCGACGCATATTGTTCTCGATGAGTTTCGGTCGCGCTTCATAGGAAAATCGAGCCCTGTCCACTTCTTCTGGGGTAGCTTCGACCTGAGTTGCACACGCTTCAGCGGAAGGAGTGCTCCTCCCAGAAAAGGGGTAATCACCTCCGAGGCCTATTCCCATGAATGCAGCAACGTAGGGTGGTGGCCGGGGGGCGGGGCGGTGAAAGGACCCGCTTTCTTCGCTTACACTGCTCCTGAGCCTCCAGGCTATAGCCAGCAACGCATCCGGCCGGACGGCGCCTTTTATCATGAGCAGCTTCGCGAATTTCTGCTAATGTACGATGAAGTGCGGCAGGCAAAATCGCCGGGCATTGAAATCCTGGAATTTGCGCAGAGCACGTATGAAGCCGGGGCGAATCTTGCCGGATGGGACCGGGCGTCGTTGGAAAAGAGGTGAACTTTGAGCCTTCAATCCAAAATGGAAGCGGACGTTCGTTCGCCACATTCCTGGAACCGTGGCCCGCGCGGCATCGCGCGATGGTCGAGTGCTCTATGAGGCTTCGTGACGCAGCCGCACGATTGGCCGCAAGCTGATGGCTGATAGCTCGTTTGCGATCCCTCGCAAGCTCGGGACCATTTTCGGCTGCCGTCGAAATGACCGGCTGGGCGAGTTTTTCAACAAGCTGATAGAATAAAGAGCGGCTGTTGAATGAGGTTTGAATGTTCCGAGATTCGGCCGCGCCACGCTTCTGGAAGCGGAAACCGCTCACGCTGCTCTCACTCAGCGTTCCCCAGAAGATTCCTCCTGCCGGAAGTCTGGCGGCTGATCCTGAAATCACTGAGACGATCATCCGTATGCGGCGGCTTCCCGTGGGCCACGACGGCCTCCGCCTGGTGCATTTGACGGATTTTCATCTTGGCCTGTTTACGCCCATTGAGGAAGTCCGGCGCGTCGTGGACCTCACGAACCGTCTCCATCCGGACGTCATTGCCCTGACCGGCGATTACGTGACTTTCTCCCCCCTTTACATCTGGCCGGTGGCGCTTGCGCTTGGCCGGCTTCAGGCGAGGCTGGGGACCTTTGCCGTGCTCGGCAATCACGATTTTCGCGTAGACCCGGAGGAAGTGACGCACGCC
>JASHTR010000046.1 GCA_030040455.1 Terriglobia bacterium
AGTCCGTGCAGGGTTTCACTTTGGCGTCGAGGTTCTTGGGGTCGAAGGCTGGATAAGTTGGAACGGATGTGACCGCGCTGGCCTCGTTCGGCTGGGTTTTATGAGAGCAACTGGAGACAAGGAGGGCGGCCACACAAAGCACGCAAAGGGTCACACGGCGCATGGGGCATCACCTTCAATTCAGAGGATTGGTTTTACCGCTCGAAGAGATCAAAGGTGAAATGCTATCAGATTACGTTTATCCGCGCTACCTGGCGCGGCTTTGCTGTCCGACTTCTGCGCCGTTGCGACAGGCCGATAGAACTTCCCCCCAGCTTCTCAGGACTTGCCCCGGATCGGTTTTCCCTTGTGTCTGGAAATATAGCGGGCAGGGTTTGCCGTCCTTTTCTTTTGAGTGGCGGCGGGAGGAGGGTCTTGAGGAGAAAGAGCCGGCATGTTTGCCATCACCTGATCAAAAAGCGTGGCTCTCGGGTTGGGAAGCTTCTTCTTCCCACCTTCACCACGGCGGTAGGGGTGCTCGCTGAAGCACGTCTGGCAGATGACTTTGACGACGTTTCCTTCCACCATGCTCGCGATCGCATGGTTCAAGAGGAGGCGGCACCGCGGACAATAGTCATCGATCAGATCGCCCAGTCGTTTGTCGAAATCGGCCATCCAGAACCCTTTCCTTTTGCCCGTGAGGCCCCTTGCTGCGAATTATAACGCCTGTTGACTGAAAATCCATCACAGAAACCGCTGTAGCTTGTAATGCCTGGGAAGACGAAAAACAAGTTCAAAGTCAAAAGTTAAAAGGATTCTCCTTCTAAACTTTCGACTCTCGACTTTGAACTTTCAACTTGCCTTGGCGCCTTTGCGAGAGGATGTTGATTATTTCACGCCTCCTGAGAAAAAATTAGAAGACAAGCAAAAAGCCTCTCGCAGAGGCGCGAAGCCGCAAAGGTACGCAAAGAAACCCAACGAGTTCCATTTCGCGTTTCTTGGCGCCTTGGCGGCTTTGCGAGAGGATGTTGATCTTTTCACGCCTTTTGAGGCATTGCCGCCGTCACTTCCGAGAGCCCCAGTTCAGCCGGAATCCGACCCGCGCGAGGATGGGCGGCCCGAGCTCCGTGTAGGGCACGCGCGCCGTCTCGTAGCGCTGATCGGTAAGGTTCTCAAGGGCGCCGTACACTTCGAAGTGGTTTCTGAATGAATGTGACACCAGCGCATCCAGAGTGAAGGCAGAGGTGAGCGGGTATTGGTTGAGGACGTCATCGTATTCGACCCCCACATATCTGCCCTGCAAGGCCAGGGTGACCAAAGAAGGTTTCGTATAAGTGGCCTGGAAAGTTAAGGCGTTGCGGGGGATCAGCGGGACAAACAGCCCCTGGAGCGCGACCTCGGCGGGAAACCGCAACACCTTTGCGTCGGCGAGTTGATATCCCCCGGAAAGCGTAAGGCTCGGCGTGACTTCGCTATCCGCTTCAATTTCGATTCCCTCCGACCGCGTGCTGCCCAGGTTTTGCCTTTGGTCGGTAATCAGGCTGGGCGTAGATTCGAGGGTGACGTTGGCAATAGGCTGGTCGATTTCACTCCAAAAATACGAGGCATGCACCCGGAGCCTGGTCCCGTGAGGAGTCCAAGCCACTCCGGTCTCGGCGCCGGTCAAACGTTCAGCGTTCAAGCCGCTGTTTGCCAGGGTTAGGACATTTCCCACCCGGAAAGGACGGTAAAGCTCGTTGAGCGTAGGCGCGCGAAAGGCGCGATTGCCGGCGGCATAAATCGAAAGGGTGGGTGTGAGCTGGCGAAGCGCTGAGATGCGAGGGCTGAAAGCTGTTGAGGACCGCACAGGGAAATCGATCACCTGGAGAGGACCGGGTGTGGCAAGCGGCTGGGTGACGGAAAGAGCGCGATAGTTCCGCCAATCATCAAACCGTGCGCTCACGGTAAAAATCCATCGCGAGCCGGCCCGAATGATATCCTCGCCGAAGAGGCCGTCGATATTCTGCCGTCCTCCAACCCCGGTCGCGGTATTCACCTTCCCTGAAGCATATTCGAGTTCATTGCTTGCGCCGCGCACATTCTGTCCTTCCACGCCCGCAACCAAAGTTTGCCACTGGCCCTCGGCGCGAGTCCACTGCAGGGAAAAGCCCGCTTCCTGGGCGGGAACCCGCTGGAGGTCCGTGAGTGTTTCGCTGTTGCGCGACGCGGCGATGGCAGAAAAGTTCTGGTCGAGGAGCTGAGCCTCGCCATAGCCTCTTATGGAAAATTCGCCCAGCGTGGCGGATTGCCAGTCCGCGCCTGCCGCGACCTCCCGCAGATGAGTACGGTTGGTTTGGATGGGAGTTCCGTTTTTGCGAGCTTCGCCGAGCACGGTGCCGCGCACGAAAGTGCTCAATTGGTTGGAGATTTGCCGGTGAAGCGTCACGGTGGCATTGGTGTGGTTGGAGCCGGCCGGCGTGTCTACACTGCCCCGAATGCTCTGCGGAACCAGAACGTATCCGTCCGTGTTGAAACCTTCGGCGCCGAGATCAACTCCCCACCGCCCATGGACGATGGTGCCCCAGAAGGAGGCGTCCGGCGTATTCTCGTTACCATAGGAAGTGTCCAGTGAGAATTCCGAGTGTGTTGCCTGACGGGTGATAATATTCAGGACGCCGCCGAGCGCGTCGCTGCCGTAAAGGTCAGACGCCCCACCTTCTGCCACCTCAATGCGCTCCACCGCTTCTGCAGGGACACGGTCCCAGTAGACCCACGCGCCGAATGGATCGTTCAGAGGAAGACCATCCTCCAGCACCAGGGATCGGCTGTCCCCGCTAGCCCCTACGCCGAGGAGAGAAACCCCCTGCGTCGTCGGGTTGGCTGCGCGGCTTCCGGAACGACGATAAAGAGAAAAGCCCGGAATTTCGCTGAGCTTGTCGTCCAGCGTGAGCGCCGCAGCATCCTCCAGTTGCTGTTGGGAAAGCACCACCACGCTTCCGGCGGTTTGGCTTGTCAGCTCCTCGGTGCGCGTTGCCGTCACGTTGACTTGCTGCGCCAAATGGGCCAA
>JASHTR010000548.1 GCA_030040455.1 Terriglobia bacterium
ATGGCACCGTCAGGGGGCCCGCCGCTAACTAGGAGCGTCCAGAATGAACTTTCATCGGCTACTTTGGGTGGTGTGCCTGTGCAGTGTGACCGCCTTCGCACAGACAACGGCGAATCTTGTTCCCAATCCCGAATTCCGCGTTGACCCTATGGGCAAGCCCACCTCCTGGCAGTTTTGGTCGCCGCGTCCCGACCTGCGGCCACGCGCGGACGTCGCAAACGACGGCGACAGCGCCACGCTGCGACTTACGGCTGTCGATTTTTCCTCGTTTGGAAAATGGCTCACAAAGGATATTCCGGTTAGCGCTGGCCATTTCTATCGATTCGAGGTGTTGTACAAGCCGACCGGCATTGTCAATGAGCGCGGCAGCGTAGGAGTTATGTTGTCATGGAACGGGCCAGATGGACTACCAGTTCAGCGTGACTACGTGGACGAGATTTCCGCGGCGGATCATGGCTGGCGGCGGGCTTCTCGGACTTTACGTGCTCCAGAAAAGGCGACGAACGTGACCGTCGAGCTCTGGCTGCGGTGGACAGCCAGCGGCTCAGTAAGCTTCAGGAGTCCCAGTTTGATTGAAACGAGTGAGCCTCCGACGCGCAAAGTAAGGGTGGTCACGACAAGAATTGAAGAGCGCGAAAATACCTCGCTTCGAGCCAACCTCCAATTCATGGCGGACGTATTAGACCAGGCCGGGCGCGAGAGACCGGATGTGGTTCTACTGACGGAGTTCTTTCCTGAGCGTGGAGTGAGAGGAACCGTCCATGACCGCTCGGAGCCGATTCCTGGTCCTGTAACCGATGTGCTGGCGCGCAAGGCGCGCGAATACCACACGTACATCATTACTGGCATGCTGGAACTGGACGGCGGCAAGACATACGACACGGCTGTGCTGGTCGATCGCCAGGGCCGAATCGCGGGAAAATACAGGAAGACACATCTTCCTCTTGCTGAAGTCGAGGATGGCGAAACTCCGGGGAGCGAATACCCGGTTTTCGATACGGATTTCGGGCGCATTGGGATGCTGATTTGCTGGGATCTCTTTTTCCCTGAGACCGTCCGCATCATGCGTCTCGAGGGAGCGGAGATTGTGTTCGTGCCGATAGCTGGAGACCCGGGAGCGCGGCACTGGGACGTTACCACGCGAGCCCGAGCCCTTGATAACGGCGTGTATCTGGTCACTTCAGTTAGCGAGGGAGCCGCCAGTCGCATCGTGAATCCCGATGGAGAAGTAATGGCAGAAGCCACAGACGGCCTGGCTACAGCAGACATCGACCTGGCTAGAGAATCGCGCCTGTGGTGGCTTTCCGTTGGTCCAGCCTATGGTGAGGCCAAGAGTCTTGTTATTCAAGAGCGCCGGCCCGACACCTACAAGGCGCTAGTCAAAGGAAGTTGGTGAGGCGCTCGCCTGATCCGCCGATGCTCAATGCACAGGAACCGGGGGATCGAGCTGTTGCGCCACGCGAGAGTCACTGTCGCGACCACGTGCAGGTGGCGGGTAACTGAGAGGGAACTATACACAACGACGGAAATGAACGCGCACGATTATCATTTTGACCTTGTTTTCATGCGGTTTCGCTCTGCTGCCATGTGCAAATATTTATGACGCTACGTATAACGATGAGGCGAATGAACGTCTGTGCCTTCGGCATGGTACTGGCGCTGTCGGTGTTGGTGCTTGCCAACCCGGGCCTAGCTCCGATCCGAGAGCCCGCTCGAGCCCCGGCGGCCATCGATGCCCCGGACGCTCACAATCCTTTCGTGGACGCGACGTTGACAGGGGCCTTTGAAACGGCAGACGGCCACCAGCATTGGAACGTCGAGGGGTTTTGCGATTCCAGTGACGGAAGCATCTTCCGCTGGAAGGTTCCTCATGGACTTCACCCAAGGTTCCGGACCAAGACGATTGGGCCCTGCTGCTGAAAGCCGGTAGGCAATAGTTGCGAGGAGCGAGACTTTGATCCGGAGATGCCTGAATCGACGTTCACGGAAATGGCCCGACATCGTGCTCGTGTCAGTACTCATAATCGCAACTGCCGCGCTTTCGTCGGTCGTTCCATTGGACGCGCAGATTCCGGTGGAGTCGAATCCACCCATCACCGGACCACTTACGGTTTCCAGCAATCCCCACTATTTTAGGGATGCGAGCGGAAGGGCTCTCATCCTAGGCGGATCCCAGACCTGGAATACGTTTCAGGACTGGGGCACTGAGGGGTCACCACAGCCTCTGGATTTCGACGCCTTCGTCAAATTTCTCAGCGCGCACGGGCACAACTTTACTTTGCTATGGGCAGTGGAGATGCCGAAATTCTGCGGTTTACCAACCACCGCGAGCTCTCCGCAGGATTTCACTGTCAGTCCTCTCCCCTGGAAGAGGACAGGGCCCGGAACGGCAAGTGATGGCGGTCTGAAATTCGATCTGACGAAATTCAACCAGAGCTTTTTCGATCGCTTACGAACACGAGCGCAAGCTCTGAATGACGCAGGCATTTACGCGGGCGTGTATCTGTTTACCGGTGAGTTTCTCCATATCTTTCGCTGCGCTGGAGACGGTTATCCCCTGACGGGGACCAACAATATCAATGGCATTGACGACGGATATTCCGGCGGCGGCAACAGAGGCACCGGGGCCACGGACATGACAACGCCCAATGCGATTACCCGAGTTCAGGATAGGTATGTGGAGAAGATGATCGACACGCTGAATGACCTGCCCAACGTGCTGTGGATCGTTTCCGAGGAAGCTTCCAGCAATTCACTTTGGTGGAACAACCACCAGATTGCTCACGTGCGAACGTATGAATCCAGAAAGCAATACCAACATCCGATTGGATACGCAGCCCCGATCGGCGTTCGGGATTCGGTAATCTACAATTCGGATGCGGATTGGGTCGCGCCCTATGTTGAAGTCTCACCCGCATCGTCCTGCGGCACGGGCAAACCCGCCTGCAAGGTAAATATCAACGATAGTGACCATTCTTACTTTGGAATGTGGAACGAAACGGCGCAACAGAATCGCAACTACTTGTGGGAGAACTTCACAACCGGCAATCAGGTGCTGTTTATGGACCCTTACGTTGTCTATTATCCGCGCCAAGGGCGGAACCTGTGCGTCTCTCCAACTCATTCAATTTGCAGTGCGCCGGATGCTCGCTATGAAAACTTCAGAGACAATATCGGTTACATTTTGAGGTATTCCCGCAAGCTGAACCTTCTTAGTGTCGCTCCACGCGACTCTCTGTCTTCGACGGGCTATTGTCTTGCCCAAACGCCATCCGTGGGCGCCGAATATTTGGTGTACGCTCCGGCCGGTGCTACGTTCACGGTGGACGTCTCGGCGATGACAAATTCACGGACTTTATTGGTGGAATGGTTCAACCCGTCGACGGGGGCTGTGATCACCGGGAAGCCCATTGTCGCCGGATCATCCTCACAGCCATTTACTCCCCCGTTCAAAGGAGACGCGGTGCTATATCTCGTGGACAAAGCGGGACACGCAATTTCGAGTCGACAATGAGGCTATCTGGTTCAGCCGAAATGGAGTGGCGTCTATCATTCCACGTAGTCTGCGCACCGCATTAGGAAAGGGAGCGCTGGTCTCGCCCCATGGGCGGAGGGTGGCTTTCCGGTGCGTCATCGAGCGGATTCTTATGTTGCGTTTGCGTTTCCCCGATGAGTGCCGGCGCGAATCAGACTGCGGACGCAAGGTTGGGGAGCAGCGTGACCACCGGTGCTCTGGCGCTCTCCGTCAACTCGGTGCCTTTGTCGGAGGTGCGAAATGCGCTTTTCTGGTCGTCGCGAATTTCTGAGGAACTCTGCCACAATGCTGGCATTGGGAGCAGAATCCACCTTGATAGCCAACACATCGATTCATTCTTCGAAGCCCGACACAACGAACTATTTCCGCAATGCCTACCAGGAAAAGCGCCGGCAAGAACTCTGGAGTCTTCTGGGCGATTTGCCGTGGCAGCACCAACCGGGGCCGGTGAAGCTGGTCAAATCGGAAAAGCACGCTGGCTACACGCTCGAGCGTCTAGTGCTCGACCTAAACGGTGTTGAACCGGTACCCGCCCTGTTGCTGATTCCCGACAAGCGACAGCAGCCGGCCCCTGGCCTGCTCTTTATTCACTGGCACGGCGGAATGTACGACCTGGGAAAAGAGCAGCTCCTTATCGGCGTGGACGTGCAGCCGGCTTATGCGCCGGTCTGTGCCGAAAAAGGGCTGGTGACACTGGCCATCGACAGTTGGTGCTTCGGTGAGCGCAAACACGAAAGCGACGGCCTCATCGGAGAGGAGGATGCGTTCAAGCTGATGCTCTGGGAGGGGCAGGTACTCTGGGGCATGATGATGTTCGACGAATTCCGCGCTCTCGACTACCTGGCACATCGCCCGGAGGTAGACGCAGAGCGCCTCGGCGTCTTCGGGATGTCAATGGGTGCGACTAAAGCGTGGTGGTTGGCGGCGCTCGATCCTCGAGTTCGCCCCTGCATTGATGTATGTTGCCTCACGGATTATGAGGAATTGATTAGAACTCATTACTTGCGAGGGCATGGCGTCTATTACTTCGTGCCATCACTCCTTAAGCATTTCGATACCGCCCAGATCAACGAGTTGATAGTTCCCCGTCCGCGTCTGAGTGTCAACGGGCGACGCGATCCATTGACACCGCCTGCAGGCGTTGAGCGTGTCAGGGACCACCTGTTGCCGCTTTACGAGAAATACGGCCGCCGCGAGGACTGCCGAATCGAGCTCTTCGACTGCGAGCACGTCGAGTTGCCGGAAATGCGCAAGCTCATCCTGCAATGGTTGGACGCCTTTCTGGTTGGGGAGTCTCTTCAGTGACAGACTTCCCTCTCCCCTCCAATCTACCTCGACCAGTTGATGACGGGGCGGCAGGTCATCTCCCGGGAATGCCACTGCCAGGGGTTGCCCTTCAATCGACGGGAGGGAGGATGATTGACCTCTCGGCTCTGAGCGCGCCTACCACCGTAATTTACTGCTACCCAATGACTGGCGTGCCCGGAAAGCCGCTGCCCCAAGGATGGGACATGATCCCCGGCGCCCGCGGCTGCACTCCCCAGACCTGTGGCTTCCGAGACCATCACCAAGAGCTTTTGCAGCTTCAGGCTGACGTTTTCGGCCTTAGCACCCAAACCACGGAATATCAACTGGAGATGGTGAGTAGAGATAGGGCTGAAGACTATGTCGTGTAACTTGCAGAAACCAGACAAGAAACTGGTAGGCCTGGGGAGATTCGAACTCCCGACCCACGGTTTAGGAATTCGTTCCGGCCCACTGACTCCCAATCAGATCAACAACTTAAATCGGCAATTTCGCAACAAGTTCGGGAAAATCCGCAACACCCGCGCAACAGTGATCGACCTGTCACCAACGACCACAAACCAAGGCCTGACAAGGGAGGTGAGGAATGATTCCGAGCCTTGCGCTTACGATTCCGGCCCATCCCCCAGGGAACTCAGCCGCTGGTCTCCAATCCGCTTCCGACATCCTCAAATCAGTCGGTATCACCCGGCGCCGCCTTAAGAAGCTCGATGCCATCGTCCAAGTCCGTGAACAGCGATGCAATCACAAAAGCGAAAGAGCATACAGCGCTCGTCCGTTCGTTCTGTGCGGTAT
>JASHTR010000549.1 GCA_030040455.1 Terriglobia bacterium
ATCAAGAAGAAAACCATTACACCGACCGCCTCGTTCGTCGTCCAGCCGGGCCAGGTTGGAAGCACAAAATAATGCGACCAACGGTAAGGCATGAGGCGGTGGTTGCCACGACGAATTCGCTTTTGGGATTCATCGTGAGTTGGCGGGGATGAAAATCCACGGCGAGAAAAACGCTCTCCGTAGCTACCACTCTGCGCCTCGGCGCTTCCGCGCCAAAACCTCCGCGTAAACTTCCACGACCCGCCCGGCAACGTTCTCCATCGAGAGCCGGGCAATCCGTTCACGGCCCTGCGTGCGGCGGCCGTACCGGCAAACTTCAACCATCTTTCGAGCGATCGCTCCAGCCTCGCGCTCCACGCCATAGCATCCAACGGTTTCTCCGATGAGGTCCCAGGCATCGCCCACGTTGACGGCAATCACCGGCAAATTCACCGCCATGGCTTCCTTAACGGCGTTCGGCGATCCTTCCGCAAGCGAGGCCAGCACCAGCATGTCCGCCGCGTTCATGTAGAGAGGCATTCGCTCGCGCGGTGCGCCCTGCGCATGGAGAATCTCCAGCTCCGGCTCCTCAGAGCGGGCGCGTCGAACTGCTGCTTCAATCAAGTCAAATCGTTTTCTTTCCTCGCGCGGATTGTAGGGAAACAGGACGTACTTCTTCTTCTCATCCAGGCCCAAGGCTTGCCGGGCCTCGATTTTATCTATCGGGTGGAACAGGGCAAGATCGACTCCGTTGGGGATAATCCGCGCGGAGGGGAGCCTGAGCTTCGATTGCATCTCGCTGCTTTTTACGATCGCCGCCGAAACCATTCGCGCCAGGAGGAAGCTTGACCCCTGCAGCAGCCGGCCGTAAAGAGAAATCCGGCCATTGCGCCGGAACCGCCCAAGCACGTCGTCTCCCATAAATGAAACCACAACGGGGAGGCAAAACTGGCAGCGAGCCACCCAGCCGGAAAGCCCGAAGTGGGCGTGGATAAGATCGTATCTGTTTTGACGCAGCCGGCGGCGCAGCTCGTAGATAGCTGCGAGGTAATTCCACCGCGACTGGCGGCCATTCACAAATAAAACGTCGTATTCCACGCCCAGCGGCCGGAGGGATTCCATCTGGGCCTCGACAAAACTACCGTAGCCGGGGTCCTCTGCAGTCGGCCAGAGATTGGTGACTACGAGCACGCGATAGGAAGCCATCGTTCGTCAGCGTTCGGGCTTTGCGCCGGAAGCAAAAAAACCCGTAGAAAAGATTCGGGAATGGGGCCGAAGCGGCGAGAGACGAAAACCGAAGGAGATGACGCCGCTGGCCACGCGCACTGAGCCGTGCGCCAGCCATTGGGCCCAGCCCGGCCATTGCCGGACCACGCTCCAGTCTTCATCGCGGCCGACGTGAAGGAAGAAAGAGCCGAGATATCCGGAGCAAACCCCGATAAGACCCAGGTCCTTAAGAAATCCTGCAAGCTCCGCCGGCCCGAAAACCTTATGCTTGGCCGCAAGCGGCGGCGCGAGCCGCCGCCAGGTTTTCCCTTGCAGGCCCTGAAAATTAGGGACGATCAACGCTAGCCTGCCCCCCGGACGCACCAACCGCAGGTGCTGGGCGATGGCAGCGCGCGTATCTTCAAAATGCTCGATCAAGCCGGATGAAAACACCAAGTCAAAGCGCTCGGGTGCAAGTGACGAATGGAACATGTCTTCACACACCACGTCGCCGCTCGCTCCCGCAAGCGCCATGTTCGCGCGCAGCAAAAGACAACCGCTCGGAGAGAAATCTACTCCTGAGACCCGATGTCCGAACTTTGCGGCAAGAAACGGGAGCAGCCTCGATCCTCCAGCGCCCACCTCCAGCACCCGGCTCTTTCCGCTTCCTGCCTCCCGCCGCAATAATTGAACGGTTTCATAGTCAAAGTCACGATAAAGCCGCAGCTTTTGCGGCTGGCGCTTTTTCCACCATTGCTCTTCCCAATAATGAACGTCGGTCAGGCGGTCCATGGGTTTCCAGGCATCAAGAGAATACGTCGCGATACCGCGATATTATATTATCGGACATCGATCTGTAGCGCCGGTGTTCCCAACCACCCCGCCCGCGGCTCCGCTCCTTGATTAAGGAGGGGACGATGGGGTGGTTCGCCGATGAGGACATCGCCGCCAAAGCATGGATATTCCAGAAAGGGTTATCCAGCCGGAATGCAACAACGACTCTTGCAACTCCTCGCCTGTCCCGAGTGTCACGACTCTCTGCGGCTTGAAGCAGAATCACGCCAAGGCGAAGAAATTCTTGCCGGGGTTCTTCGCTGCACGGGATGCGCGCGCGCGTTTCCGGTGCGGGACGGCATACCTCGCTTCGTCGCGGGCGACAGCTACGTTTCCACCTTCAGCTTCGAGTGGAAGCGCTGGCAGCGCACTCAGCTCGATACAGCCTCGCGGCGCACTTCCGAGCTTACCTTTATCAGCTCAACCGGGAAACAGCCTCAAGATCTTGCCGGCAAGCTCGTGCTGGATGCCGGTTGCGGCGCGGGTCGGTATATGGACGTGGCCGCCCGCGCGGGCGCTGAAGTTGTCGGCGTGGATCTCAGCTTCGCGGTGGACGTAGCCCGCAGAAATCTGGCGTCTTTTCCTCGCACTCATCTTGTGCAGGCCGACCTCCTCCACTTGCCCCTCCGACGCGAATGCTTTGACTTTGTTTACAGCATTGGCGTCTTGCACCACACTCCGGATACCCGCGCGGCCTTTTCAAGCCTTATCGAAAACATCCGGCCCGGCGGCGGAATCGCCATCTGGGTCTATCCTCGACGACGCCTGTCGGATGTCTTCCGCTATTTTCCCAATCAAGTGGATGCCATCCTACGCCAGGATTATCATTTCACGCTCCCGGCGCGCTTGCAGCCTATTCTCCGGCGGTCCGCCGGCGCCCTGGACTGGGCCATGGAAAGCTCCAGCGACGCTCAGCGGTTTTTCTCCACTCGCCTTCCGCCACGATGGCTTTATGGAATGTGCCACGCGGCAATTCCCCTTTATTACCTTTATCGCATTCCGCTCTTTTATCCCTTACGGCTCCTCTCAAAAATCGGCATGGACCCCAATCCTCAATGGCGCGTGCTCGATACCTTTGACTGGTACTCGCCCCGATATCAGTGGAAGCATTCCTTTGCTGAAGTCCGTGGTTGGTTTGAGGAGGCCGGGCTTGAAGAGATCGCGCTTTTGCCCCGCCTCGTGGCCGTGGCCGGGGTTCGGCCACAGGCGTAGCCTCCCCGCCGGCGGCGCCCGGCCGGATTATTACCCGCAAAAGGACATGCCGGAAAAGGACATGCGCTTGACAAGATCAGTCACAGGAAGTAGATTGTCTACATGCCTAGACCAAAGAATTTTCGTTACCAGAATCGGATCGAGTTGCTGCAAGGAACACTGGACATGCTCATTCTGCGGACGCTGCAATGGGGAGCGCAGCACGGCTACGCAATCAGCCGGGCGATTCAGGCAGGCTCTGGGGACGTCCTGACCGTTGAAACCGGAT
Organism: Terriglobia bacterium; assembly: GCA_030040455.1. Taxonomy (GTDB): domain Bacteria; phylum Acidobacteriota; class Terriglobia; order UBA7540; family UBA7540; genus RH2-MAG17b. The sequence goes on from JASHTR010000549.1 coordinate 3,500, forward strand.
CGCTCTATCCAGCCCTCCATCGCCTGGAAAAACAGGGTTGGATAGCGGCTGGATGGAAACTGACTGAAAACAACCAACGCGCAAAATTTTACCGGCTGACTGCAACCGGTCGCAAGCATCTCGTGAACGAAGAGTCGCGCTGGGAAGAGATTGTAAAAGCTGTAAGTAGCGTCATGAAGCCGGCGATGGAAGGGCAATGATCAGTGGCGAGTGACAAGTGGCAAGCAGTCAGCCATCAGCAATCAGCGGTCAGCATTCGGCGGGACCCAATAGAGTACGAATGTGTCCCGGTATGCTGAAAGCTGATGGCTGAGCGCTGGACGAATCATGAAATTCCTCACGTTATTCAGGCGACGAAGGCAGAGCGAGCAAGAGCTCGACGAAGAAATTCGCGCGCATCTGGCAATGGCCGTGCGCGAGCGAATCGAGCGAGGCGAAGGTCCTGCCGAAGCTGAAGCTAACGCCCGGCGTGAATTCGGCAACGTGCCGCTGGTGAAGGAAGTCACACGTGACGTGTGGGGATGGCGCTGGCTCGAAACGCTGCTACAAGATTTGCGTTTCGGTCTGCGTCAACTGCGCCG
>JASHTR010000550.1 GCA_030040455.1 Terriglobia bacterium
CCGTGGGATTCAATTCAATCCGGACGGCCGGCTTTTCGCCGCCGCTGATGCTCACTAAGCCGATCCCGGGCAACTGGGATAGTTTGGGCAACAGCCGGTTGTCGGCCAGGTCTTCGACCTGTGAGAGCGGGAGCGCGTTGGAAGAGAGCGCCAAGGTCAGGATGGGTGTATCCGCAGGATTAATCTTGTCGTAGACCGGCGGCGTAGGAAGGTCGGGTGGAAGATACGTTCCGCTGCTGTTGATCGCCTCCTGAACGTCCTGCTCGGCGACGTCAATGTTTAGGCTAAGGTTGAATTGCAGGGTTATCAATGAAAGGCCATCGGAGCTGATGGAGGTCATCTGTTGGAGCCCGGGCACTTCGCCGAGCTGGCGCTCCAGGGGAGCCGTCACGGAAGTGGCCATCACGTCCGGGCTGGCGCCGGGATAGAACGTGGTCACTTGCATGGTGGGATAGTCCACGTCCGGGAGCGCCGATACCGGCAGGAGCTTGTAGGCAACTGCGCCCGCCAACAAGATGCCGGCCATCAGCAGGGAGGTAGCAATCGGCCTGAGAATAAATATCCGGGACGGGTTCATGGGGTTTGCGTGCCTGTATTTTCAGCTTCTAGATGCGCGCGGACCTTGGTGCCTTCCTGCAGCTTATCGACACCGCTCATCACAACGACCTGGCCCGGAGACAGGCCAGAAGTGATTTCGGAGTCATTGCCTTCGGTCGTGCCCACCTTCACCATCTGCATGCTCACCGTTGAATCGGGCTTTACCACATAAACATAGGTCGCTTGCGAGTTTCGCTGGACGGCGGCAGAAGGAACCAGCGTGACGCCACGCTTCATCTCGACCAGCAACCGGGCGTTGACGAATTGGTTCGGGAACAACGAGCCCTTATTATTAGCGAAGATGGCCCTCAGCTTTACGGTGCCCGTCGTGGGATCGATCTCGTTGTCAATCGTCTCCAGGTAGCCCGTAGCGATCTTTGTTGTATTGGTGCGATCGTAGGCATCCACGGGCAACCGCGCTCCGGTGCGCCATCTCGTAAAAACTTCCGGAAGCTGGTCTTCGGAAATGGTGAAGATCACGGTGATCGGCTGAATCTGCGTAATGACCGCCAAGCCGGTGGAGCTGCTGGGCTGAACGTAATTTCCGGGATCGATCAGGCGTAGCCCTACACGACCGGTGACGGGAGCGGTGATGTGGCAATAGACGAGGTCGAGCTTGGCCGTATCGATCGCCGCCTGGTCCGTTTTAAGAATGGCAGCGTCGGATTTGACCGTGGCGGCTTGGGTGGCCAAAGTCTGCTCGGTTTCTGCTCTTTCCGGCACCAACACTTGGTATCGCTTGAGGTCAACGACGGCGTTATTGTAAGTCGCTGTGTCTCTTGCCAGAGCGGCTTGGTCGTTTTCCAGCATCACCTGATAAGGACGTGGATCGATGAGCGCCAGCAAATCGCCCTTGTGAACCATCTCTCCTTGCTTGTAAAAAACGTTCATGAGGTAGCCACTGACCTGTGATACTACGGTAACTGTATAGACCGGAGTGACGGCGCCCAATCCCGTGACATAGACACCGATATTGCCCTTCCATGCCTTCGTTGCGTCGACGGGGGCCACGCCGGAAGCTCTCAGGCTCGATCCCGCTGAGGGAGGAGCAGTGCTGGTGGCCTTGGAACTGCCCTTCCTGGGCCAGACGTAATAGAGGACCACAGCCAGCAGGATCAGGCCGGGTAGCCACAACCACCGCCAGCGCGTAGCGCGGGCCCTCTCCAATTCTACCTTCCGGGGTTGCTCTTCTACAGGTGGCCGATATTCATCTTTGTTCATAGTTGCAGTCCTAGAGTGATAACTAAAGCCAGTCGTCCCTTTGAGGAAGACGCAGACGCGAGGCTCGCGGTTTCAGTTAAAATGTTAAGAATTGTTAAGGTTCACCAGAGTAAAGGCCGGCTGGCACTCTCGATCAGGCCAATCGGAAAGTTTGCCAACGCGATGGCTCCTCGCTTAACTCGTGATGTTTAGGGACAGCACGTGCATTAGAATAACATGGCGTCGCTTGAAATATGCCCTGTGCGAACGAGAAATTGTAAAGATATTGTAAGAGACTCCTGACGCCAGACAATCAACAGCGGATATAGGGTCGTGTCAAGCCGGGGATTGGAACCGCTTCGTCGAGCTAAGACACGTCTTCCCGAACGCCGACCCGGTCGATTCTTATATCGTCTTTCACAACGGCGGGAACAAGTTTCGATTGATTGCCGCGGTAAACTTCGAGGTTAAAACGCTTTTGGTCCGCTCACCGGCGCTGTTTATTTGACTTTCGTGATCGGGCGCCGGGCGGCGCATCGTGCAGCCAAGCCTGCGCGGTCCGGCAGCACTCTTGCCGCCCGCTGAAACTCAGGGACGGTTGCGTTCCTGAATTCGATGTGGGAATCTTTCGAATCAAGACTGATCGAGGTCGCGGAATGAAGGTGGCAAAATCGTTGTTGTTGCTTGCAGCCATAGTTCTATGCTCAGGAACTGTCTTCGCTCAGACGGGCGAGTCGCAGACGGCTGAGAAGGAACCCGCCGCGATCGTTGAAATCGGTGCCGCTCCGGACTGGACAGTGCCGGGCGGCGGATCGAGCTTCGGCCCTACGGTCGCAGTTGAGGTCACGCCTATAGAGAACTGGCTGGAACTTGAGGCAGGCGTCACGTCACTTTTCAGCCCGCATTCAACCGAATGGGACACTGACCTACTGTTCAAGAAACCTTGGACCCTTTCGCGGAAAGTAGAGTTCATGGTCGGCGTCGGACCGGAGTGGATTCACACAAACGAGTACGGAATGCCGAAAAACGCAATTGCTGGCGAGGCGGCGTTGGATTTCATGTTTTGGCCCTGGAAGAAGCACAAACTCGGCTGGTACCTCGAACCAGCCTACGACTACAGCCTTGGGCGAGGACATGAGCAGTCGGTCGGCCTAAGTGGCGGGCTGTTGATCTCTATTCCCTGATTCTCTTCAGAACTGAAATGCTCCGCTAAATCGACGGGCCTGACGCGCCGCTACGGGCGGGCGCCCCGGGGGCAGCGTTGCCTCGACTCGGCACCGCACGGGCACCCCCTTTGTCGGGACTCTGCGCCACGGACAATTGAAATCTAGTGGTAGGCCCGAACGGACTCGAACCGTTGACCTCTACCGTGTCAAGGTAGCGCTCTAACCGGGCTGAGCTACGGGCCTGAAAGGACTTATTTCGAGTGTCTTGGTCGCAGCCGAGTGCCGCACATCGTGCAATCGCAGCGCGGCCAAGGGGTTTATAATACCACGCATATCCGCCTTGCATTTCAGGTTTCGGCAAGAGTTGGTTGGGTGCAGAAGCCGTCCGCCAGTGGCGAACCGGCCCTGTTGGGTCTATGTCGTTCAAGGGTCATGTTATCCCCTCCATTCTTTCGCTTAGACCCGTGCGGATCTGCGGACTTCCTGAAATTAGCTTATGCGCACAACGTCGTTGGGCAGAATGGCCCGGATTTCCAGTTCTCCGCCCATCGCTTCGATGGTTTTACGAAGCGTGCAAATCCAAAGGAATTTCCCCGGGCTCTGGCGGAGGATACTTACTGGAATGAATGGTCAAGCAAAAATTCGTGGCAAAAATTCGTGGCCGTCCGAGCTTGGCCCTCACTGGCCTTGTGCTTAGTAAGGATGAGAGCCTGTGTGAAGACCGGCTTTTTGTAATGAAAATTGGGTTGAAAATTTGCAGCGGTCATGTTTCAGTGGATATCGTAGTGTTTGCTAAGGAGAGATGCGAGCGCCCATGTCTGCTTCTCATGATAAATTTCAGCAAATTGAGATTATTAGTCGGAAGGATTACAGTCCGGACCTTTGGTCGATTCGAGTGCGGGTCGAGGAAACACTGGTCTTTAAACCGGGTCAATACGCCACGCTGGGGGTTGAGCGTGGGGGCCGTCTCATCCAGCGGGCATATTCAATCGTCTCGAGCCCTCTTGAGAATGAAATGGAGTTTTTCTTCGAGTTGGTGCCCCAGGGCGAGCTCACTCCTTTGCTTTTCGAGCTTCAAGTGGGACAAAAGATATGGATGCGCCGCCAAGCCAAGGGCCTCTTCACACTGGATGGTAGAAGCGGGCACTCGAAGCATTTCTTTCTCTGCACTGTAACGGGAGTGGCTCCGTATGTCAGCATCATGCGCTCATTGGCTTTAGACGCGGAGAACGCTCAGCCTGCCAGCCTTCAGATTGTCCTGATCCAGGCGGCTAGCCGCTCCTGGGAGTTCGCCTACCGCGAAGAACTTGAAAAGCTCGGGGGCAAGATCGAGGGCTTCCATTATGTCCCTTCGGTGAGCCGTCCTTGGGAAGATACTGCATGGGGAGGTGAAGTAGGCAGGGTGGAAGACATTGCCCGCAAGTACCTGGACTCATTTAACCTCGTGCCTGCTTCCACCACCGCCTACTTGTGCGGACACCCGCAAATGATTGAAAACTGCAAGGGAATCTTCGGGCGCAAAGGTTTTGCCAAAGAGTCCGTCCGCGAAGAGATCTACTGGGTGCCGTCGAAGCCAACCGAAGTTAAAGCATAGGATAGTTTCAGAAAACTGACTTCAGTGCCTGCAAAGATCGGGGGTCAACAACGGCCGCTATAGCAATCAAGCTCTGAAGATTCGCCCAAGTCGCCCAGACGCCGTGCCATGAAACGCCATCGCCTCCCACCCGGTCCTTCGGGGTATCCGATCATCGGCAACTTTCCTCTTGGTGCTCGCGACCCGCTGAAGCTTTTCACGGAATGGTCCCGCCAATACGGCGACATTTTCTACTATCGCGCATTCACCATTCGCGTCTTCTTTCTGAACCACCCTGACCTCATCGAATCCGTCCTCGTCAGCCGAACCGGAGACTTCATTAAAGGCCGCGGACTGCAAGCGAATCGGAGGCTCTTTGGAAACGGCTTGCTCACCAGCGAAGGCGATTTCTGGCGGCGCCAGAGAAGGCTATGCCAGCCGTCCTTTCACCGCGATCGCGTTGAAGCCTACGGCGGAGTAATGGTGGAATTCGCCGAGCGGATGCTCGCGGGCTGGCGAGACGGGGAAATTCGGGACCTCTATCGCGAGATGAGCCAACTCACTTTGGAAATTGTTGCGAAGGTGCTCTTCGGCGCGGAGGCCGGCGGCATGATAAAGGATGCAAGACGGGCCATCGGGCCGATTATGGAGTTCAACACGCGCGGCTGGAGTTTGATGCCCTTCCTGCGTTACCTGCCAACGCCTCTCAACCTGAGGTATTGGCTCGCCGTGAGGCGCCTGGAACGGATTGTCCAGGCAATTCTCCACGAGCACAAAGGGGCTGAGGGAGGGGAAGACCTTCTTTCCGCCCTGCGCCAAGCGCGCGATGAAAACGGAAATGGGATGAGCGAGCGGCAATTGCGCGACGAAGTGATGACTCTCCTGCTTGCCGGGCACGAAACGACCGCCCTGGCCCTCTGCTGGACGTTCTATCTGCTTGCGTGCAACCCGATGGTGGAAGGTCGAATAAGAGAAGAAACCCAGCGCGTGCTCGGAGCAAGGCTGCCACAGGCATCGGACCTGGCGCGCTTGCCTTACGCCGGGGGCGTGGTAAAAGAATCGTTGCGGCTCTATCCGCCGGCCTACGCCATTGCTCGCGTTGCAGCGCGGGATTTGAGCGTCGGTGGTTTTTGCGTGCCCAAAGGCTCCAGCCTTGTGATGAGTCAATGGGTCACGCACCGCGACCCGAGATATTTTGAGAACCCCGAAGCGTTCATCCCCGAACGTTGGACGGACGAATTCTCCAAAAGGCTTCCCAGCTTTGCCTATTTTCCCTTCGGGGGCGGCCCGCGCGTTTGTATTGGTGCGTCTTTTGCAATGGTGGAAGCCGCCCTACTCCTGGTCACTATTCTCAAAAAGTTTCATTTTGAATTGATGCCAAGCCAAACCATATCCCCGGTTCCCGCCATCACACTGCATCCCGGGGACGAGCTCAAGGTGATTCTCCACAAGCACCAGCCTGGGAACGCAGCGCCCGGTTAAGGGTCGCAACGGTGGGGCGTGCTGGCCTCGGCCTTTTCGTTCCGGAAGCAACCCACAGTCAATCGCAAAACGATTGACCGTGATGACCGCTGCCGATCAGTCAAGGGATTGCCAGACAAGGCGTAGAGTTACCAAAGGCGGGAAGGTCTGCTACCTATTGCTCGCATTGTTTGCGCGCAAACCCTAAGCATAAATTCCGCGCAGCTTCACACTGAAGGCGACGCGGTCAACCGCCAGCATATAAGCCGCGATACGATTGTTAACGCCGTGGTTTTCGGCATAACGCACGACGTCCTGAAAGGCGGCCACCATGATATCGGTCAGGCGGTCATTCACATCGTGTTCCAGCCAGAAATACCCCTGCCGGTCCTGGACCCATTCAAAATAGGAGACGGTTACGCCGCCGGCATTGGCCAGGATGTCCGGAACGACAAAGACGCCGCGCTCAAACAGGATGGCGTCAGCCGGCGAGGTGGTAGGGCTGTTTGCGCCCTCTACAAGAATGCGCGCTTTGATTTTTGAGGCGTTGTGGCTGTTGATGACGCTTTCCGTAGCCGCCGGCAAAAGCAAGTCACAATCCTGCTCGAGAATCGCTTCGTTGGTGATGGCCTCCCCACCCGGAAAGCCCTTCACAGCGTTGGCCTCGTGCGCGTGCTGGATGAGAGCCTCGATATCCAGCCCGTGCGGATTCAAGACTCCTCCGTGCACGTCGGCAACCCCAATGATTTTGTATCCCGCTGCATACAACAGGCGGGCAGCGTTGGAGCCCACATTACCAAAACCTTGAATAACAACCCGCGTCGAATCACGCGCGCGGTTAAAGCGCTTCAACGCCTGGTCGCAAACGATCTTGCACCCGCGCCCGGTGGCCTCGCGCCGCCCCCGTGAGCCGCCCAAATCCAGCGGCTTGCCGGTAACGCTGGCCGTCACCGTATGGCGAACGTGCATGGAATAAGTGTCCATCATCCAGGCCATGATCTGTTCGTCGGTGTTCATGTCCGGAGCGGGAACGTCGCGCTCGGGTCCAATGTAATCCAGTATTTCCGCCGTGTAACGGCGCGTAATC
>JASHTR010000551.1 GCA_030040455.1 Terriglobia bacterium
TGAGGGCCGAATCGGGGAGAGCAACCAACAAGCTGCGAAAGGCCAGCAAGGATTCTTTGGTGATGAGGTCGAGGTCGTGAAACGAGGGGTCGAGGCTGACCCACATCTCCGGCCGCGCCTCCGGCATTTTCTCTGCCACGCGGAAGCTTTTGCGAAACTCCAGGGTCAGCGTCTCGACGGCACGGCGAAGAACGCGAATGTGGAGTTGATAACGGATCTTGGAACGGACAACCGAGTGGTCCAGAGCTTCCTGCACTCCGGCGAAATCGATCATTGCCGTTGAACGGAATCTGCTGGTGTTCACATTCCGCGTGTTAGCCATCGGCTGGGCAAAGGGCAGATGGTCCGTAGTGGCGTTCAGGACGGTGATGGTAATTTCTGCCACCCGGTCCCACTGACATGCGGCAAGACGCACGAGGCGCCACGCATTTTGAAGGTCGCCGGATTCCCGCTTTCCCAGCGCCTCGTTCAGCGCGACGCCCAGGATGCCAGTATGGGTTTCGATTTCGTGAGCAACCGGTTGGTAGATCTCCTCGCGCTCGGGCGAGAGCCGCGTCAGAGTGCGGCGTCGCGACGCCGAATTCTCCATGTGCAGGATCCGGCGGCATACATAGCCGACGACGACCAAAGTTAAAACAGCAAGTCCCCACCGCATTGGCAACAGTATACACCAATCTTGGAAAATTCCAATCCAAGCGCGCTTTTATTTTCTGCGCTTCTTGCCGCTCTTTTTCCACTCCGATAGAATCAGATGAGGAGTTCCTAAGTTGGCAACACAAAATAATACGACTAACGGAAAGACATTAGCCGGAGGGTGGAAGGAATCTTTGGCGTATTGACGGCAACCATTGTCTAGCGACGAGCACATCTCCAAGCCTCCGCGGGTTCCTCCCCGCGCTGTCATCACTCACGTCAACCCACAAATTGCAGGAGGGATTTTCCCCATCAAACGGATTGTGGGCGAAACCATCCGCGTCACTGCGGACATATTTGCCGATGGGCACGAATCGATTTCCGCCACGCTCCGCTACAGGCATCGGGATGACGAAGACTGGGTTGATATTCCCATGCAGGATTTGGGCAATGATCTGTGGACCGCACAGTTCACCGTTGCGAAGATCGGGTGTTATGAGTACACGCTCGTGGCCCAGTGCCTTCAAGAGCGCTCGCCTGGTTTTTATGGAAAACGTCTGACCGTGGTCGTGGATCGCCCCCGAGCGCGATTCGGCGCATGGTACGAGATGTTTCCTCGCTCCGCGGCCGCAGTTCCCGGCCGCCATGGGACCTTCAAGGACTGCGAATCGCGGCTCGCCTCCATTGCCGGGATGGGCTTTGACGTCTTATATCTTCCACCCATCCATCCGATCGGCCACACGCATCGGAAAGGGAAGAACAACTCGACGACCGCCGGCCCGGAAGATGTGGGAAGCCCGTGGGCGATTGGGGCAGAGGAAGGGGGGCATAAGTGCGTTCATCCGGACCTGGGAACCCTGGAGGATTTCGAGCGCCTCATAGGGAAAGCCCGGGAGTGTGGGCTTGAAATCGCCCTGGACCTTGCTTACCAATGCTCGCCAGACCACCCTTACGTGAGAGCACACCCGGAATGGTTTCGTTATCGTCCGGACGGCAGCGTGCAATGTGCCGAGAACCCTCCCAAGAAGTACGAAGACATCTACCCTTTCAACTTCGATACGGACGATTGGCGAAACTTATGGGAAGAGCTCAAGAGCGTTGCTCTCTTCTGGATCGGCAAAGGCGTCCGCATCTTTCGAGTTGATAACCCGCACACCAAACCCTTTGCCTTCTGGGAGTGGCTCATTCGTGAAATCAAGACCCAATACCCTGACGTGCTCTTTCTTGCCGAGGCGTTTACTCGTCCAAAGGTAATGAAACGGCTGGCCCAATTAGGCTTCACGCAGTCTTACACTTACTTCGCCTGGCGCAACACGAAATGGGAGCTGACCGAATACTTCACCGAGCTGGCGGAAATGCGCGAATACTTCCGGCCCAATCTCTGGCCCAACACGCCGGACATCCTCACAGAGTATCTCCAGTCGGGCGGAAGGCCCGCCTTCATGGCGCGACTGGTGCTTGCCGCAACGCTGGGAGCAAGCTATGGAATCTATGGCCCCGCGTTCGAGCTTTGCGAGAATGTTTCAATTGCTCCGGGCAAGGAAGAGTACCTGAACGCGGAAAAATATGAAATCCGCCACTGGGACCTCTCGCGCCCCGGTAATTTGAGAGACCTGATGGCTCGCGTCAACCGTGCGCGACATGAAAATCCGGCATTTGCGAGCGATGCCAACCTGCGTTTTCAGCGGTTGGATAACGACCAGTTGATTGCCTACAGCAAAGCAACGGATGACCGCTCCAATGCCGTCCTCGTGATCGTCAATCTGGATTCACAATATACCCAGTCGGGGTGGGTGGAGCTTTCGCTCGATGAGCTGGGGCTGGACGCCCAGACTCCGTTTCAGGTTCACGACCTGCTGACGGAGGCTCGTTACCGCTGGCAAGGCTCGCGAAACTACGTGCAGCTCGATCCTCACGTCCTGCCAGCGCACATCTTCAGGATCCGGCGCTTCGCAGGGAGCGAGAACGGCGTGGAGGTCTTCATGTAACTGCCTTCAGCAGGAGGACGTCAAGCTGAAAGCTGATAACTCAAAAATATGGACCAAAGTAAATTTCCGCCTCACGACGATCCCCTCTGGTATAAAGACGCAATTATTTATGAAGTCCACGTGCGCGCTTTCAAGGACAGCAATGGAGACGGGATCGGCGATTTCCGCGGCCTCATCGAGAAGCTCGGATACCTGGAAGAACTCGGCGTGGATGCGCTATGGCTGCTGCCTTTTTATCCCTCACCGCTCAAGGACGATGGCTACGACATTGCGAACTATACGGACGTGCATCCTTCCTATGGAACGCTGGAGGACTTCAAAGCTTTCCTCAGCGAGGCTCATCGATGCAACATGCGCGTGATCACCGAGCTGGTTCTGAACCACACCTCCGATCAGCACCCCTGGTTCCAGGAGGCCCGACGCTCCCGCGATAATTCCCGGCGGGAGTGGTACGTCTGGAGCGACACCCCCGAGCAATACCCTGAAGCTCGCATCATCTTTACTGACACCGAGCAATCCAACTGGACGTGGGATCCGGTTTCCAAAGCCTATTATTGGCACCGCTTCTTCAACCATCAGCCAGATTTGAATTACGATAATCCGGCCGTTTGCGAAGAGGTCTGGCAAGTGATGAAGTTCTGGCTGGAGATGGGCGTAGATGGTTTCCGCCTGGACGCGGTGCCCTACCTGGTGGAGCGCCAAGGAACCAACTGCGAGAACCTGCCCGAAACCCACGCAGTGCTGAAATTCCTTCGCCGCAGGCTCGACCAAGGCTTCCACGGCCGGTTTCTTCTCGCCGAAGCCAACCAGTGGCCTTCCGAGGTGCGTGCCTATTTCGGCGACGCTGATGAATGCCATGTGGCATTTCATTTTCCCTTGATGCCACGCATGTTCATGGCCGTGCGCCTGGAAGACCGCAAACCGATCATCGATATCCTCGAACAGACTCCGCAGATCCCGGAGGCCTGCCAGTGGGGAATTTTTCTCCGCAATCACGACGAGCTGACGCTTGAGATGGTGACCAGCGAAGAGCGCGACTACCTTTATGATGAGTACGCTCACGATCGGGCGATGCGGGTGAACGTTGGCATACGCCGCCGCCTGGCCCCTTTAATGGAAAACGACCGTCGCCGGATCGAGCTGATGAACGGTATGCTGCTCTCCCTGCCCGGTACCCCTATCATCTACTACGGGGATGAGATCGGCATGGGCGATAACATTTATCTGGGAGATCGTAATGGCGTGAGGACGCCTATGCAGTGGAATGGAGGCTGGAACGCCGGTTTTTCGGCTGCGGACCCGGAGCGGCTTTACCTGCCGCTGAGCTCCAACCCGCTTTACGGCTTTCAAACGGTCAACGTGGAAGCGCAGAAAAGATCCACCCATTCGCTGCTCTCCTGGATGAAGCAAATGATACGGATTCGCAAATCGAGCCAACTGTTCGGCCGCGGGAGCCTGGAATTCCTCAACCCCGTGAACCACCAAGTACTGGCCTACGTTCGCGAGCATGGCGAGCAAAGAGTATTGGTGGTTAACAACCTTTCGCGCTCGGCTCAGGCTGTTGAGCTCGATCTTGGCCGCTTCCGGGGGCTGATCCCCATTGAGATGATCGGTGGCAACCCTTTCCCTCGTATCGATCATCGCCCCTATCTTCTAACATTGGGCCCATATCAGTTTTATTGGTTCAAGTTGCGGCGAATTTGAGTTTTTGGCGTCCGGCGATCAGCAAACAGCTTTCAGCACAAAGTCTGCTCGCTGACCGCCGAAAGTTGAAGGCCAACCGGGAGAACTCTTGGCGGAAGGCATATTTCTTTCCGACGATTTCCTACGTCAGTTGACTGCGGTGGGTGAGGCGGATATTCTCGTTGGGATTCCCACGGCCAACAACCGCGAGACGATCCAGCATGTGGTCAATGCTGTCCAGATCGGGCTCGTGAAATATTTTCCCAGGGAGCGGACAGTCCTGATTAACCCAGACGGGGGCTCGCGGGATGATACACCGGCGCTCGTGACGGGTGCCTCGGTCCCCGATTTCCGCACCGTCCTTAGCGCCAGTCCACTGCGCACCCTCCACGTGCTCACCACGCGATATCATCCGGGCCGCGGTCTGGGCGGCGCCTTTCGGCTGGTGTTTGCCGCGGCCGATCTGCTTCGGGCCCGCGCCTGCGCCCTCGTTTCGCCGGACGTCGTCAGCATTACGCCCGAGTGGATCGAGGCATTGGTCCGTCCAGTTTATCGAGAAGGGTACGACCTGGTAACTCCCATGTACCAGAGGCATAAATTTGAT
>JASHTR010000552.1 GCA_030040455.1 Terriglobia bacterium
GCAGTCTCCAGGGCATGATGCGTCAGATAAGAGGGACTCTGGAGTTCACCGGCAACCGTGGCCGCCAGTTGCGGGCGAATCACGTTAAAAGCGTGCTCCGGCAGCGCCGGGTGAAGCATGTTATCGGCCAGTAGGCTGACCGCGCGATCGAAGTGATCTGCGAGCGTCTCGACGGAGAAGCCCGTGCCGGCCGACTCGTCTGCCCCGATCTCGTCCAGCGCCTTCTGGAAAGCGATGCGATCCAGCGTGGTTGTTCCGTAAGAAAAGAGTTGCGAGAGGATGCTGTTAACGCCTTCCTGCCCTTCGGGCGTCTGGAGGTCGGAGTTGTTCTTGACCTGACCGAAAACACTCACGGTGTCGCTCACGGATAGGGGCTGCACGATGAGCTTGATGCCGTTTGGAAGCATCGTCACGACAGGGCGCAGGGTGTTTTCGGGGACAGCGAGCCGCTCGAGCGCCCGACTAGCCCAGGAAGGCAAAGAAACGGGTTTCACCTGCTTGGGAGCGAACGACTCACTGCCGCCAAAGGACCGGCTAGAGATGGGCTTGCCCGACGATTGCGGATGAAGAACTGCACTGACGGCGTTATCAGGCGTTAGATACGTTCGCGCCACCCGGTTTACGTCGTCCACGGTAACGGCCTGGATCGCGTGAATGTCATCCTCCGGCGAGTTCCTGCCTTCAACCGCTACGGCATCGGACCACTCCATGGCGAGGCCGGAAACGGAATTCTTTTGAAACTCCGCATCCGCCAGCTCGTGGCGCTGGGCCGCCGTCACCAAGTCCGGCGGGACGCCGTTCTTGATGTCGTCCGCGAGAATCTGGCGCATTTCGTTGAGGAGCGCTTCGCCGTGGCCGTCCCTCGGGAAGGCAGAAAGGGCATAGCCCAGGCCTGTGGTGGGAAACGCGCTGTAGGCAAAGCCTGCGTACAGGGCTTTACCCTCCGGAACCAAGGCGTAGAGCGTTCCGCGCTGGCTGCTGAGCACGTCGGCGAGGATTTCGGAGGCTGCATAGTCCGGGCTATCCGACCCCGGCATACGGAAAGAGGCCACGGCCAGGCCGTACGGCAGGTCGGTGGGCATAGTGAGGGATTCTCCCGTGACCGGCTCGAGTGAGATGGAGGCCCGCGGCGGGAGCTTTTTCGCCGGAATCTTGCTGAACAAGCTTCTCACCTGGGCTAGCGTGCCTTCGAGATTCACATCTCCTACAACGATCAGCACGGCATTGTTGGGCGCGTACCAGGCGTCGTGGAATTGTTTCAGCATCGCACCCGTGGTCTTGTCGAAAGAGGATCGCGTGCCAAGCGCGTCGTGCGCGAGTGGCGTGCCCTTGAACATCGAAGTCAGCAGCTTGGTGTAGAAGACGTACTCCGGGTTTGAGAGGTCCTGAGCCACTTCCTGCTCGATGGCGCCGCGCTCGTGGCCCCAGAGCTCCTCCGTGTCCAGCACGCCGCTCATGCGGATGGCTTCAATGTGCAGCGCGACGTCGAGGTCTTCGGCGGGGACCGTGAAGAAGTATTGCGTCACCATCTGCTGGGTGTCGGCGTTAAACATCCCGCCCATCGCTGCCGCAATATCGGCAAGCTGGTTGGCGGAAAGCCCGGGGCTGCCACGGAACATCATATGCTCCTCCGCGTGCGCCATGCCGGGAAATCCGGCAGGCGCTTCGTTCGACCCCACGCGGTAATTCATCATGGCGGTTGCCACCGGCGCGAGCGTATTGCGCACAATGACCACTCGCAAGCCATTCGGCAGCGTCGCCCGCAAGACACCGGTTTCCGGGCCGGCCCCTGCTTTTGCTTGCGGCATGAAGCAGAGAGCCATCACGAGCAAGGCAGGGATCCACCGCGCTTTGCCAACGGTTTTTGCCCGTGCGATAAGCCTTCTGACGCGGCCGCTCATTTCCGTCTGTCCCAATGTCTGGCTTTTTTTCACGATTTCCATACCTCCAGTTCAGAAGGCTTCATCGCTGCACATCCAATCCGCAGATGGCGATGACCATTAACACAGCTTCAATAATCTGCGTAATCTGATTTGCTGGCCGCGCGGCTTGAGAGATTAGGCCGTGCCCGCCAGCCGCCCATAGACGTGGCGAATTTCACGTTGCGTTCGGTCCATGGTGGCGACGAGCGATTTTTCGGCAATTTCGCCCCATCGGCGGAGCAACTCCTCCACCTGCGCAGCGTGACCGACGTGTTCCGGCAGGCCCTCCGCGGGCTTGCCCGTGACCAGGCGGACGGCGTGATCCACGGAGCGGAGAAAGCGCGCACCTCGCTCCAGCACGGAGGCATCTTCGGTTCGCAAGCAGCCCGCCTCGCTCAGCGCCTGAATCTGTTCGACCGTGTTCCGCCCTGGCTGCAGGCTGAGATGGCGGCGAAGGCGGAGATAAGAGAGAGCGTAATCCACATCGTAGTACCCGCCGGGCGCGTCCTTCGGATCGGAGGGTGAAGCGGCCAGCTCGCGTTCCAGGCGCTGACGCATCTGGCGCAATTCCCCTTCAAGATCAGGATAGTCGCCGAAGCGAGCCATCGCCCGCTCCTGAATGCTTGCCGCTACCTGCCGGCCGAGCTCGGGGTTGCCCGCCACAAAAGAAGCTTTAAGATAGGCAAGTCCCTCCCACACCTTGGCGGAGCTCGAGAGATAATCCAAAAGGGCGTCTTCCGTAACCACGAGCTCGCCCTCCTGGCCCTGCGGCCGCAGGCGCGCATCCACGGCGAACAGCGTACCCTCGCTCGTGTAGCTGGAAAGAACGTCGATAATTTTGCCGGCGAGATGCGTCCATCCCTCGATTTCCTGCTCTGGCGTGCCCCGAGGAACAACAAAAATCAAATCCGCATCCGACCCGAAATCAAACTCCTGAATGCCCAGACGTCCCAGTCCGAGAACCGCAAAGGCAAGGCGAGCCGGAGGCGCGGCAAACAGCTTTGGAGGGATCGGGCCCGGCGCGGCTCTGAGCGCCTCGGCGGAAGCTGCCAGCGCGGTGGCTATCGAGCGCCGGGCAAAAACAGACCAGCGACCGAGCGCTTGAAAAAGCGAATCCATCCAGACGATGTCCCTCTCGGCTGAAACCAGCCGTTGGGTTTGGAAATATCGCCGCAAGGCAGCCATCTGCTCGCGCAGATCCCAGCCGGAATCCAGCATCCAGGGGAAAGTCTCAGCGGCGTCTCGACAGCAGGACTCCGCACCGGCCCGCGAAGGCAGGGCCATTACCAGTTGCCGGGTGGTCGCCTCCGGCGGACACTCTCCCGCATCCAGCGCCATCATCTCGCCAGGATGGTGGATGAGCTGCTCGGCGAAATAGTCACTGGCGCTGATGACTTCCAGGGCGCGCGCCAGATGGGCAGGATGTTCGCGGGCGAGGTGGAACCCTTCTGACGAGCTGAGGAGGTTGCCCATAAAGCGCGCGGCATTCTTGCGCGCGCGGTCCGGGATGGGAAATTGGCGCGCGGCTTCGGCGACCACGGGGGCCTGCATGGAAAGAACCTCCAGGATCGCTTCGTAAGAGTTTCCTACACGCTCAATTTGCGAAAAAGACGGTGGCTTGAGCAGGAATTCCTCGTGCGTGGTCTCGGAGGCAGCACCAGGATGAATGACCTTTTGATAGATGGCGTCCACACGCTTGAAGATTTCTTCCAGACGCGCGGTAAGCGCGGCCGCGGGCCGGAGGGGCGGAACAGCGCCCGCCGCGTCGGCGTCCCTCCGGGGGCCGGTTGCATCCGCCCCGATGCGCCGCGCAAGCCGGTTGAGCGCGTCCGCATCCTCCGGGAGGCGGTGGGTCTGCTGCCCGCGATCGAGCTGGATGCGATGCTCGACTTTTCGGAGAAATTCGTAAGCCGAAGTCAGCGCGGCGTAGTCTTTGTCGGAGAGCCATCCCTTATCGTTTAACTTGCGCAACGCCAGAAGCGTTCCACCCGAGCGCACCCAGTGGTCATGCCCTCCGTGCAGGCGCTGGAGACACTGGGTGAGGAATTCAATGTCGCGAATGCCGCCGCGGTGTCGCTTGACGTCAATCCCTTCGTTGCGGCTCATGCGAATTTTTTTTGAGATTCTCTCGCGCGTCAGCAGAACGGTTTCAATAGCGGCGAAGTCGGCGGGAGCGCTGTAGATAAAAGGCTCGACGCCGCGCAGGAACTGCCGCGTGAGATGCTCGTCGCCTGCCGAATGACGAGCTTTGATCAGCATCTGGAGCTCCCAGTCCCGGGCGCGGTGCTCGTAATATTCCAGAGCGGAGCGGAGCGAGATAGTCATGTCGCCCTGGTCGCCTTCCGGCCTCAGCCGCAGGTCCACGCGAAAAACCTGGCCGTGAGGCGTGCTTTGAGTGATGGTGCGCGTGATGGCGTTCGCCAGCCGCACGAAATACTCCTTGTTGGAAATCACCGAGTCCGGCTCGCTGCCGCCGGAGGTCTCCCCGTCGTGAGAATAGAGAAAAAGCAGGTCGATATCCGAGCTGTAGTTCAATTCGTTTCCGCCCATCTTGCCGAGAGAAATCACGCTGAATCCGCTCCGCCCGATGCGTCCCTGGGCGTCGCGATATTGGGGCTCTCCATAGCGCTTGCGCAATTCCTGCTCGCAAAAGGCGAGCGTGTTGATCAGGATGACGTCGGCCAGCTCGGAAAGTTCCAGCGTGGTCTCAGCGAGCGTGCTGGTGCCGAGTACGTCCTTCAGAACGATGCGCAGGGTGGTGCGGCGCTTGAACCGGCCGAGCTGCGCGGAAAGCCAGAGGTCTGGCGTGGTGGTGGAAAAGCGCGCGTAATCCTGCATCAAGTCTTCACGGGACTTTAGCTTGGTGAAGTTCTTATCCCGGGCGAACTGGAGCGGCAGGCCGGGCTCGGTCAGAAAGGTTTCCGCGAGATACCCGCTGAAGCCGAAAATGGCAATTAGGTAGGTAAGAGCCGTCGGAGCCTGAGCCAGCTCGGCGCGAGCTTCGGGAGACGCTTTGCCCGCATAGCGCTCGATGAGGTTCAGGGCGCCGTCGGGATCGGGTGATTGACCCAGCAGAGAGGTCAGAGGAAAACCTAACGCCGGCGGAAGGAGTTGCTCCAGCCGCTCGAGGTTCGCCTCCGCGCGGGCCGGGTCGTCAAACTGAATCGCAGAAAATTCAGGATTCATCTTCAGGGATTATACCAAGACAGTCATGATGACTGATAAGGCGGAGAGGACATGAAAAAAGAAAACCCTCTCGCAAAGACGCCAAGAAATGCAAAGTTGAACTCCTGTAGTGTCTCCTTGTATCTTGGCGACTTTGCGCTTTTGCGTGAGGCCTTATGCTTTTAAGGCAATGTTTCACGCCTTCTGAGGGATGCACGCGCGTATCCTTACAGACCATCGAGGAACCGGCGAAGCTCTTCCGGCAATGGAGCTTCCAAAGACAAGGATTTACCGGTGCGCGGGTGCTCAAACTCGAGCGTCGAGGCATGAAGAAAGGTGCGGGGAAGAGCGCGTTCCTCTCCTCGACCGCGACGAATGCGGCGCTTTGCGCCATAGACCGTGTCGCCCACTACCGGATAACCCAGGAACGCCAGATGCACCCGGATTTGATGCGTGCGGCCTGTGCGCGGCGAGACTTCGAGGAGCGTAAAGCGCGGGTAACGCCGCAATACGCGATAACGGGTCTCAGCCTCGCGCCCGCCGGGCGCCCCAGCCTTCATGCGGACTCGCCGGACCGGATCGCGGCCCACGGTCACTTCGATCGCACCGGCTTCCCGCTCCACCCGTCCATGAACCAAGGCGATATATTTCTTATGAATGGCACGCGATTTGAATGCGGCCGCCAGTTTTCGATGGGAAAAGTCGTTCTTTGCAATCAGCATCAGGCCCGAAGTCATCTTATCTAACCGGTGCACAATGCCGGGCCTCTCCTCGCCTCCGAGCGACGAGAGTTCCGGGACGTGGTGGAGCAGCGCGTTCACCAGCGTGCCCGAGTCGATGCCCGCCCCGCGGTGAACCACCATGCCCGCAGGCTTGTTGACGATGGCGAGGTCGGGATCCTCATAGACAATTTCAAGGGGCAGCGCCTCGGGCTCCGCGTGAATCGGCTTTTCCACGCAACGGACGCGGATGCGATCGCCGGCCTTGATTTCCTCTCCCGCTTTCCCAGCCGGGCGCAAGCCAATTTCCACGCACCCCGCTCGTACCATCCGTTGCCACTGGCTGCGGCTCCGCCCCGGCAGTCGCCGCGCCAGAAAAACGTCCAGCCGCTCACCAGCATCTTCGTGAGAGACGATAAGCTCTTGGATCATGGAATGCTACCCGCTCGCCAGCAGATAAAAGACGAGGAGGCACGTGCCGGCCACGATTGCGCTATCCGCCAGGTTGAAAGTAAACCAGTGATAGTCCCGAAAGTAAAAGTCCATAAAGTCCGTGACCTGCCCGTAGCGGACGCGGTCCAGGAGGTTGCTTGCTGCCCCACCCAGAATCAGAGCCAGGGCCACTCCCGCTTCCCAATGCAGAAGGCGGCTCTTCCATACCACGCCGATCACAGCGACCAGTAATGCAACCGAAACGCTCACCAGCAAAGCCGTCTTCCAGGGTGCCGGGGAGTCCGAAAGCAGCCCGAACGCCGCACCCGGATTGCGCGTGCGAGTCAGGTTGAAAAAGTGAGGGATGACGGGCACCACGGCGTGCAAGGGAATGGCGCGCTCCACCATTTCCTTGGTCCATTGATCGAAGATGAAAACAAGGAGGGCAATCCCACCGTAAAGGAATCGCGAATAACGATGGATGCGGACGATCAGGAGTTCAGGCACTTCAATGTTGGTTGCTTAGAGCGTAGACCGTAGATTAAGGTGTCCCAGTTAGGCAAACCATCCGGGTTAAAAAACGGCTATGCCGCTTGTCTTGCGGAAAGCCTGCAGCTTTCCGGACAAATAAGCATATTTAATATTCCTGCTGGCTGCACTCTACGCGCTGACGCTTTCGATCTCAGCCAGCACAGCCGAGCAGCGTTCGCAGACGGTTGGGTAATCCCTGTCATCGCCGACGTGCTCCGAGTAATTCCAACAGCGCTCACACTTCTTGCCGGTGGCGCGACCGATTCCGATTTTCAAGCCCGGAACCTGGCTGGTGGAAAACTCCGCAGGCCAACCGGATTCGAACTCGACCTGCGAGACGATGAACAAGGCCGGGAGCATCAACCGATACTCCTGCAGCAGGGATTTGAGCGACCCTTGCGGCTCAAGAAGCACTTTTGCCTCCAGGCCGCTGCCAATAATCTTCTGTTGCCGCGCGCTTTCCAAAGCTTTTAACACGTCGTTGCGGACGGCGATGAGGCGTTCCCACTTTTCGAGGTTTCGCATCAGCGAT
>JASHTR010000553.1 GCA_030040455.1 Terriglobia bacterium
GCGCGGGCTTGCGGGCGGGAATCATTCTGGCAACTTCGCCGCTGGTTTTCGCGTTCGCGCGGCTGGTTATTTTTGATATGCCGCTCACCTTGATGGTGAGTATTGCACTGTTTTTCTTCTGGCTGGGCAGCCGCCAGGATGACCGGAGGCTTTGGATTGACGTGGCAGCCTTTGCTGCGATGGGGATTGCCACGCTCACCAAAGGCCCCGTAGGATTTCTGCTGCCGTTGATCGTGCTCGCCGTTTACCACGCGCTTAGCCGGCAATTCAGGAAACTGAGAAGAGTTCATTGGGCGGCAGGATGGGGAGTATTTTTAGCGATCGTGCTCCCCTGGTTCATTGAAGTTTGCCTCTGCAATCCCGGATTTGCACGCTACGCGCTCTGGCAGGAGAGTCTTGTCCGGTTCACCACCGGCGGTCATCTCCACCGCTCGCAAGGCCCTTTTTACTATATTCCCGTCTATTTTGGTGGTTTTTTCCCGTGGAGCCTCTTCCTGCTTCTCATCGTCGCGAATCGCCTTAAGAAATGGCGCTCTCTGGGCGAGGAGGCTCACCGCCCGGAACTGTTTCTCCTTTCGTGGGCGGCGGTGGTTTTCGTTTTCTTTACGATTTCCCACTCAAAGCTTCCCGGCTATTTTCTTCCAGCCCTGGTTCCACTCAGTCTGCTTGCAGCCGCAGCATGGAAAGACGTGGATGCTCCCGGCGCTTCGCGCTCTCCGGACTGGCTTACAGCCGGTTTCGCAGCCATGATCTTAATTGGCATCGTGATAACAGCATCGGCGCAGCTCCTTCATTTCCATGGAATCGAGCATCAATGGGCACGGAAACTCCCCTCATCCGTTTCAGGACTGATCAAGCCCACGCTGTTTTTGGGCGGTCTGATCGTTGCGGCGTTGGGCTTCCTTGGCCGCAACATGGCGACCCGATCGCAAAGGCTCAGGCTACGCTCGCTGGTCTTTGTGGTGATTGCTTTGACGCTTCCCCTTCTGGCGTTCCGGTGGAGGCTCGGTTTCAAAAGCTATTTTTCGGCGTTTTCGAGTCGTCAACTGGCAAAAACGATTCTGAAGAGTCCGCAGCGCAACCTTGCGGTTTATGGGTTTTATTACTTTCGAACCAGCCTGCCGTTTTATCTGAAACGCCCCGTGGGGTTGGTGACGGCGGATGGGGACGAGTTGACCAGCAACTACCTCGTAGCTCACTTCAGGAGCCTGCGCGGAGCGGGCCCACGGCTTTTCGGCGGCCCGAGCGGCCGGACCGCAATGACCCACACGAATACCCAGAAGGCTGGCTTGCCGGTGCTTCTCAGCGGGCAGGAGTTGAGTGAGATGGCGCGGAACGTTCCTTTCCTGCTGATGGTCGAAAACAATGAGGTGAATGACGCTCTCCGCGCTACCGGTCCCATGGACCCGTTGTGGCAGTCCTGGAAATATTCGGTCTGGGAGAAAGGCCCTCGATAAAT
This sequence comes from Terriglobia bacterium, assembly GCA_030040455.1. Lineage (GTDB taxonomy): Bacteria > Acidobacteriota > Terriglobia > UBA7540 > UBA7540 > RH2-MAG17b. Next base: position 1,460 of record JASHTR010000553.1, read on the forward strand.
CGCGATTGCTGTAGCGGCGGTCTATGACCGCCAGGCTTTTTCTTCTCGACGCTCATAGAGCACCGCTACAACTTGGGGGCTTCCTTACAAAATAAATCATGTGTGGCATCTGTGGAATCCTCAACACGGCACTTGAACCGGCCGCGTACCGCGCCTCGATTGATCGCATGTCGGGCCGGCTGGTCCATCGGGGACCGGACAGCCAAGGTAAATTCGAGCTTCCGCACCTGGCATTGGCAATCCGCCGGCTCAGCATTATCGATCTTGAAACGGGCGACCAGCCGCTCTCAAACGAAACCGGCGACGTGATCCTGGTCTTTAACGGCGAAATTTATAATTATCGTGAGTTGCGGAAGGAGCTTCTCGATCGCGGTCATCGATTTCGAACGCATTCCGACGGGGAAGTCATCGCCCACCTCTACGAGGAGCGTGGCCTGGATTTTGTTTGCGAGCTGAACGGGATGTTTGCGATTGCGCTCTGGGATCAGGAGCGGAATCGCCTGGTGCTGGCCCGCGATCGCGCGGGAGAAAAGCCGCTTTATTACTGGCAGCGAAATCATACGCTGGTGTTTGGCTCGGAGATCAAGTCCTTGCTCGAATATCCTGAAGTGGGCCGCGCGCCCGACGTGGAGGCGGTCCAGCAATACCTGCTCTTCGGATATGTGCCTTCGCCCCGTAGCATCTTCCAGGAAATTCGCAAGCTTCCAGCAGGGTGTCTCATGGTGGCTGAGGGCGGCGCAATCCGAATGGCACCCTATTGGCAGCTCGGCGATCACCTGAGGCCGCCGGGGGGGGCTCGCGCCTCAGAAGCGGAAGGCGATCCTGTGAAAGAGCTTCGCGTCCGCCTGCGCGATGCAGCCGTTTCTCGCCTCGTGAGCGACGTGCCGTTGGGCGTCTTTCTCAGCGGCGGTGTAGACTCCTCCGCGCTCGTCGCGCTGATGAGCGAGCTTGCCCCCGGGCAGGTGAACACTTTCTCCGTGGCATTTGCGGAAAAGTCATTCAACGAAGAATCTTATTCCACTTTCGTCGCCCGATATTTTAAGACGCAGCATCACGTGCTGCGGGCGGATGAGCCTGCCTTACATCAAGGACTCCGGGAGCTTGCTTCTCGCCTCGATGAGCCTCTCGCGGACCCTGCCGTTATCCCCACCTTTCTCCTTTCCCGCTTCGCTCGCGACCACATTAAAGTGGCCCTGAGCGGCGAGGGGAGCGACGAGCTTTTCGGGGGATATCCAACTTACCTCGGGGCTCAGTTGGCACACTACTATCTGCGCTTGCCGGGCCCGCTGCGGCGGCAGCTTTTTGCCCGCCTGAAGGCTTTTCTTCCGGTTTCCTCAAACGCGGTTCCCATGGGTTTGTTTCTTCGTCGCTTTTTGAGCCATGCGGAAAAAGACCCGGCGGAGCGGCATTTGACCTGGTTTGGCATGTTTACCCCAGCGGAGCTTGACCAGATTTCCGGCCCCGGACTCTCTCAGGAGCCACCGGCAAGCATTCAGGCGCTAGCCCCACTCCATGAAGTGACGAAGGGTGTCGTCTTTGAGAATGCGTTGGCGGAAGCTCTTTATCTGGATTTCTGCCTCTACCTGGCAGACGACCTGCTGGTGAAAATAGATCGCGCGAGCATGGCTTGCTCGCTGGAGCTGCGCACTCCGTTCCTCGATCACCGGCTAGTCGAATTTGCGGCAGGCCTGCCGGTCTCCCTCAAGGTGCGGCGTTTTCAGCTCAAGCATGTGCTCAAAAAGGCGGTCGAGCCGTGGCTGCCCTCGGAAGTTGTCTACCGCCAGAAGCGAGGCTTTTCGGTCCCCATCGCAGGCTGGCTTCGGAACGAGCTTCAGCCAACGGTAAATGAAATGCTCTCAGAAGTCCGCCTGAAGAAAGAGGGGTTATTTAATCCTATATTTGTCCGGCGGCTGATTAAAGAGCATATGCAAGCACAAGCAGACCACCGCAAGACGCTGTGGACGCTTTTGTGTTTCGAGCTCTGGTACGAGCATTGGGCAAAAGGCTGAAGAGCATCTACCACAAGGCATGGATGCGGTGCGCAGGGCCTGCTTTTGGCCCTGCGGCATTTCAAGTATTTTTGGAAAAGAATGGAATAGCCGCAGCG
>JASHTR010000554.1 GCA_030040455.1 Terriglobia bacterium
GCACTGGAGCTTTTGGTATAGGGAATGACTTCCTGTGCACAAGCTGCGAAGGAACCAGTGGCGCGCGGAGGGATCAGGTGGACGCGAAGGTCAGTTGGGACCCGACCAGCAAACTGAGTACGTTTGTCCGCTTCGGTTTATTCGACGGTTCCTGGCATAACCCTCAAATTTTCGGCCTCCTCGGTGGCTCGGGGGTCAGCCCCGACAACGGAGCCGTCGGAATCGGCGCTGCAAACGTTTGGAATGAGAGCGTTTCGGCGACCTACGTGTTCACTCCTACTCTGCTCGTCGACGCCTTTTTTGGCTATGATCGTAACGATATGTTCAGCCACCAGCCATACCAAAATCAGGATCTCGGCTGGACTCTGCTTGGGATTTCTTCTCTCGACACAGCGGGCGAGCCACTAGCCAAACAACTCGACCAAGGTGGTCTGCCAGCGCTGGCTCCCGCTGGGTTCACTACTCTTGGTCCAGCAAACGGTTATCAACCCCAATATTACAGCGACCCTGAATACAATTTCAACGCTAACATCAACTGGCTCAAGGGAGCCCATTCGATTCGCGCCGGCGTCAGCGGCGACTTTCTGGATTCTAGTGAAGCTCAATGGCAAAGTGCTTATGCTGGCGCTCTCGACAATCCCGGCGAGTTCGAGTTTGAGGAAGGCACGACCCAACTGTTAGGAGGCCCTGCTGGCAATGATTTGAACTCCCTGGCTTCGATGCTGCTCGGCCTGCCACAAACGGAGGGCCGGGTTTATGTGGAACCCAATCTATACTACACTCGCAACAAATCCTTCGGCGTTTACTTAAGCGATCGTTGGCAGATTATGCCGAAGCTGACCGCCAGCTATGGCCTCCGCTGGGATTATTATGGCTTTCCAACACGCCTGGGTACCGGTATGGAGTACTACATTCCTCAGAGCTCGGAGATGGCGATCTGTGGAACAGACGGTATCCCCTACGACTGCGGCATCACAAGGGACAGGTCTCACTTCGATCCGGATATAGGGCTAGCGTACCGCGCCATGAAATCAACGGTCATTCGAGCGGGATACAGCATAGCAACCAGCCCGATCTACTGGGCTGGTGCTCAAACTATTGGACGTGAAAACTTCCCCTATGTCTATACGCAAATTATTGAGCCACCGAACAGCTATTCTTATTCGACGACGTTGCAGGACCTCCCTGCGTTACCTCCGGTCTCTCTCCCCCCCAGCGGTTACGTACCTGTGCTTCCTACATCCGGTGTTAACACTTACAGTAACTCTAACTATGTCCGAGGCTACAGCCAAACGTGGAATTTTACAGTTGAGCAGCGATTTGCAGGCTGGGTTGCCTCCGCTGCCTACGTAGGAATGCGTCAGATCGATCCGCTTCTTGATCTCCAGGCGAACTGGTCTCCGGTCAACGGTGGAACTGCCGGCCAACAGTTGTATAAATATAATGGGCGAACTGCCGCCACGAACTTCATTGGCACCATGGGGACAAACACGTATGACGGCCTGCAGACGAGCCTGCGGCGCCAATTCAAAAGTGGCTACCAGCTCGTTACGAATTTTACATGGAGCAAAGCGTTGGGATACGGGGAGGCTTTAGATGGGTCCGTTCCTTATATGGTTATTCCTCAGTATTATTACAAGAATTATGGCCCTCAGTCTTTCAACTTCGCAGATATGCTTTCAGTAACCGGCGTCGCGCCGCTGCCTTTTGGCTCGGGCCAGCATTGGGCTCGGACCGGTTTGGCATCCAAGTTGGCCGGTGGATGGCAACTCAGTGGGATACTTACTGCTTTTAGTGGATATCCATTTACCGCTGAAGCTGCTAGCACGACGTTGAACTCTCCTTACTCGAGCCAGTATGCAGATTGCGTCAGCCCAGCCGTGAAGACCAGCAACCATATGGAACTGTACAATCCGTCTGCCTTTGCCGTGCCTGCAACAGCCACCGTGGGAACTTGTGGCACAGACGGTTTGACGGGTCCAGCCAACTTTCATTTGGATCTCGATCTGGCACGTCGGATTCCAGTTACGGAAAGATTTAATCTGAAAATTGAGGCTGACGTCTTCAACGCTACGAATAAGCCGAATTTCGGGGTGCCAAGCAACTCGGTCAACTCCAGCACTTTCATGGAAGATACTAGCCTCGTAGCTGGCGATACGGCACTCACTCAGCGAGTCGTGCGTTTCGATGTGAAGTTGGACTGGTGATCTTCGGCAAGCGTGTCGCAGTTCCAGTGTGGTGCGTCGAAAGTGCCTTTACTACCGCTCCCTTTGGAGTGCGGCGGGTTGCCGGCGCTTTTCCGGTGGCCAGCTTGCTGCCCACGGGATGTTCCTTAAGCGCTCGGAGCCAGCTCGTCGGCGCAAATCGGCAGCACGCTACCGCACTCCATCAAAGCTCCTGCAGTCGTAAAGAAGTGGAAACAGATGTACGCCTCTGGCGTATCGCCCTGCAGGTCATCACGATGGCTGTAGGTATCCCAGATCCCGAGTCCTCCGGCCGGCTCCGAAGGCACGAGCAGGCTGAGGGATGCCAGCCCCGCCACCCGCTGCGAGGCGACCGGCCGCAAGACTTTTAATTATAAGAGCAGCTCGACGACCTCTATCTCCTCTCGTTCAATATCCAATGTTGTGGCATATGCCGCAAGAAATGGAGGCGTGGCGGAGCTTATGGCAATTGATGCAGGAGATCATGGAAATGTCTTTATCCTGCCGCAACGCAACCTCATCTTGAACCGCGCCATGGCACACTGCACAGCTTACGTTCGCGTGGATATGCGTCTGATGACTGAAAAAAACGAATCCGGGCAGGTGATCCACCCGAACCCAGGAAACTTCTTGCCCTTCTTCCTGCAACTGAGCCAATTTTTTGATGGTTGGATTGTTCTTCGCAATGGTCTGGTGGCAAAGCATGCATTGGGCGACATTCGGGATTTGCATCTCGCGGCCGTTTTCCGATGATTGATGACAACTCTCACACTGAATCCCAAGGCCTGCGTGAAGCTTGTGAGAGAACAGAAGAGGTTGCAACGGAGCGGGAAGAGGGGGGGTAATTTCTGGGGGTTGGTTTCCCGGCCCCCCAGGTACGACCCCCAATTCAACTGGCATTCGCGTTTCGGCCTCCAACTTTTCCTGCGCAGGACTGACTACCCCCTTGGAGAAAAGCGTATAAGCCGCAAGAACGGTGGGGGCTGAAGCTCCTGTGCTGAAGCGGTTGCTTGGCCCAACGGCGACCACCACAAATTGCTTCTTCGTTCTCTCGCCCATATATGTTAAAGGGGTGGCATAGCCGTTGGCTTCGAGTTTACTAACCCAAAGCAACTTCCCGGTTTCGGCATCATACGCTCTGAAACGGCGGTCGGCAGTAGCGGCAATGAAGAGCAGGCCGCCGGCCGTCACTACCGAGCCTCCAAGATTATAAATGCCCGTCTGAGGAACGCCCTTCGCAGCCAGTGCGTCTACCTCCCCAAATGGCACCCTCCAGACAATTTTTCCGGTATCCAAGTTAACGGCATTCAAGGTGCCCCAAGGCGGCTTCTGGCATGGATAAAAGTGGTCATCCTCAAACCGGGCATAGCTGCCCCACTGGCTTCTCCGTACATAGGCTTCGGGTGAGCCGGGAGGCTGCTTTTTCATCTCCCCTACCGATCCCAAGTTAGTGATGTTGACGAAAAGGTAGCCAGAAGAAGGATCGAACGACGCCCCACCCCAATCGGCCCCCCCCATAGTCCCCGGGATCTCCACCTCCAAGTGCGTATCCCAAGGATTGAAGATATGCCCGGGCAGGCCTGCGCCGAAGGTCTCCAGGCAGTATGTGCGGGATTCCGGCGTGACGGTGGTGATGTCATTCCGCGTCACCAGAATCGTCGCCAAAGGCGGCGGCTCCAGAGGAAAAGGTTGCGTCGGCCAAGTCGCTTCGCCGGGCAAGTGGCTTTGCGGGACGGGACGCTCTTCAATCGGAAACAGCGGCTTCCCCGTCAGGCGGTTGAACACGAACACAAATCCCTCTTTACCTATCACGACCACAGCGGGAATCTCGCGGCCTCCGCGATGCACGGTCACCAAAGTGGGCTGGCTCGCCATGTCCGTGTCCCACAAATCGTGGTGAACAATCTGGTAGTACCAAACCACCTTGCCGGTCGCCCCATCGACCGCCACCAGGCAATCGCCAAACAGGTCTTTCCCTTTTCGGTCTGCGCCGTAAAAGTCATAAGAAGGCTGGCTGATCGGCAAAAAGACCAATCCGTGCTTAACGTCGACACTTATTGGACCCCACGCATTCGTGCCTGAGCGGTCTTTCCAGCCGCCATCTCCCCACGTGCTGTTTCCGAATTGGCCGGGCTTGGGCACTGCGTCGTATTTCCAAACAAGCTTCCCTGTTCGCACGTCGAAAGCCCGCACCGCGCCGCTGGGCCCTCTCGACGGGTATTCTTGCACCCCAGACCCCAGAATGATCAGATTCCTATAGATTGCCGGCGGCGAAGTTACGTCATAAGGTCGTTTTGGCCAATCATCCGCGACGCCTTTTCGAAGCTCAATGAAACCTCCGTTCCCGAAGTCCTTGCACGGGTGACCCGTCACCGCATCAAGAGCGAAAAGACGCGCGTTAGGGGTTGTATAGAAGATGCGCCTGTCCAGGCCATTCCGCTGGGCTCCACAGGTAACCGAAGATTTTCCCTGCCAGTAAGCAACACTGCGATTGGGCACTGGGATGATATTCTTTTCAGCGCTGCTGAAGGGATTGAAGATCCAGAGCTGTTTGCCCGTCTCAGCATCCACGGCGATGGCGCTGCCCGTTTGAGTAGCGAAGTATAGGACGTCATCTACCATCAAGGGGGTGCTTTCGAATGCTTGAAGCCAACTGGTCGGAGTCGTCGGCACCTGGTACGTCCAAACCCTTTGGAGCTGCAAGACATTCGTCCGATTAATCTGTTTCAAGGGGGAATATCGCATCCCCCCGGGACTGTGCCCATAAGACCACCATTGCTGAGCGGCAGCGCGTGACCAACCTTGACTGAAACCAAGACTGCACGCGAGCAAAAACCCGGCCAAACTGCATAAGAAACGATTCATGAAGTTTACCTCGCTCGAGTTGCGCTCGATACAACTCAATACCTGCTTTAAGAAACCGGGGGAATTCGAAATTGATCCGGCGTCAGAAACTTTACCACTTCAGCCGTGCGTCCCGAAAATCTTTGCTCCGGAAGGCCCACGTCCGCTCCACCCGTTGCTTCACTTCCTCGCGGGGAAGGAGACGCAATCCCCGGAAACAAGGGATACCCGGCTGGACCGACGGGCAGCCCTTCCGCCGGCGGGGATGATGCTAAAAGGGCTGCCGAAACTGAGAATCAGTCGCACGATCTGTGCGAAAAATGACAAAAGCCCCACGGATCAATCGAGGTTTGTCGCGTGAATTACGCAAAGATTTGCTCGCGACTTGTTGATTCTACGTGGGAGATGTTGCATCAATTAAACAAATTGACACCTAGCTTCAAAAGTTAAGTTGTAGCTTCAAACTAATTTTTCGGTTCCCATAGGAAAAAGGCTGAATGTAGTCCTCTTTGGTAGCGGAATATAGGCCTACGGTGGAAGGAGAAGATAGGTCTACAGGCTCAAGTGGGGCGAATGTCGGGTGATTCCATGGATTGGCGATCTGCGCGGCCAATTGTAGACTCATACCTTCTCGATGCAGCAGAAAGGTCTTGCCGACTTCCAGGTCCCAGGTATTGATCCCCGGTCCCTCGATTATATCCGGGGAGGAATTTCCCAAACGCCCCACGTTTTGAGGAGTGCTCAGAGGGCAACCTGCGGTCAAAAGATTAGGTTGCCCGTTAATTGTACTCCCGCCAGGACATATGAACGCGGCGGTATTGAAAAACGGGGCGGTAAGGCCATTGCGCATGCCTCGGGGGAAGTTACCGTTTGCGATGCGATCTGGGAGCTCGGGCCCGATTCCGGGAGTCATTCCGGCTGGATTGACGCCCTCGTAGTATGGAGAGAGCCACTCACCAGTTTGGAAATCAGTGGCGCCAGACACATGCCATCCTCCCAAGATACCATTGAGGATCCAAGTTGCGTGGTTCAAATACTTCTGCCCGGACCCGACAGGCAAAGTCCATACGTAGGTGAAAAGCGCCTGTTGATGAGAAGGAAGCTGGCAGTTGCTTTCAAATCGCTGGCGATCGTAGAATCCATCTGACCCTATTGGGGGGACAAACGGAGTTTGGGTGTTTGTCCAGTCCGTTACATCCCCCAAACACTTCAGCCATGTCCAGGATCCGTCGAACGTTAGCCCGTGGCCGACAGGGTGCCTGACTTCGGTTTGGAACCCACTCGTGCGATTGAACCCGCCGTTCTGGTACATCGTGATGTCAAAAGCGTTCGGGATAGGACGGCGGCTTTGGGAAAACGGCTGATTACTGGGTGGTGGAACATTGTAATCGGAGCCGTAAATAATCTCCGTTTCGAGATCTCCAAAGTAGGTCCCGCGGAATCCCCATCCGCGCCACTGGTGATCCACTGTCAAGCTGTATTCTTGTATCATAGGCCACTTTAGATTCGGATTGACGCTATCATACGACAGGGTTGTTGGAGTAAACGTTTGAATGGGCCCAAATCCAGAAAAAGGATTCGGAAATGCGATCGTCGGCGTCAGAAGTCCATTCGCGCCTAACGACTGTGTCCCGGTCTCACTGCCCGTGAAAGCCGATGAGGCATTGGCAACAAGCGATACCTCGGAGGTAGAGTAGCGGTAAATCCCGTATCCGCCTCTGATGACGGTGCTTTCTGTTCCACGAGGTCGCCAGGCAAAGCCAAACCGTGGCGAAAGATCATCATAGGGCGTATTCATCATCGATCGACTGTCTGATGGCCAGCCATCCTGCTGCTCGGTTAAGACTGGGACCTGGGCCAGGGGCCAATTCGGAACAATTCGCTTTAAAGTATCAGCTCTGGGGACGACCAGGACCTGGTGGTTAACGTCATACAGGGACTCCGTATTGAATTTTTCGTAGGGGAACGGATCGAGGTCGTATCGCAAACCGTATTGAAGCGTCAAGTCAGGCCTTATCTTGTACGAGTCCTGAGCATAGGCGCCAAATTCGTTCTGAAAAAGATAAGTCGATGTGGGTCCAATGGTTCGACTCATGCTCGAAGGGAGACCCAGCACGAAGTCCGCCCAGTCCCAGCCGCTTAAATCTCCGGTGAAACTGAATGTCGCAGGGGCAGGAACAGAAGTGCTGAAAAGATCGGCACGGCTAAAGGTCCCACCCATCTTTAAGGTGTGCCTCCCCTCGATGAGGGTGAAGTTGTCCGCAACGCTTGCAACCTGGTCCACGCTTTTCGACGTGCCAACATCTACACCGGTGAAGTTGACGAAGGAAAGTGCGGGAAGACCCGGGATCCCACCGGTGTTCTGAAGACCTGCGGCTGACATGATGTTGCTATCAGAAAGCGGATTGGAGAAAGAGAGCGCTGTGCGGGAGAAGCCTACGTCGAGCTCATTCGTCGAGCGAGGATTAAGGATAAACGTGTCGCCGAAATTTGCAGATGCTCCAGGAAATGTTTGACTCTCGTTGAAATTGTTCGCTAAGCTAAACCCAATCGTCGGTAACTCGCCCAGCAGGCCAGTTCTGCCGGCTCTTATAAAGAAGGTGTTGCGCGGCGAAAGATCGAAGTCCACTCTCCAATCTTCCTTATCTCTTTCATAAGGATGGAGGGCATTGATGTACTCATTGTTAACGATCCCGGAACTCGTTGGGGTCGCGGGCCAAAATTGCTTAATAAAGTATTCAGAAACCGAGCTGAATTGGCTGGAGGGAATAATGTTTCCGGGGAAGGGCTGCCCGGTGAGAGGGTTTTTCACAGTTACCTGCACCCCCCCGTTGTACGCATTCGCAAAGGCGGGATTCAGTAACTGTGAAAAATCACCTTGTAACATTGCTGACGTGGGAACGCTGTAGGGGATAAGCGCGCTCGTACTAACTGAAAGATTGGAAAAGCGAAATTCCTCAAGGCTCGTAAAGAAAAACAGCTTGTTCTTTTTGATGGGGCCGCCAATACTTCCGCCGAACGTGCTGCCGTGAAACAATTGCTTCTCAGGCAAGAAGAATTGACGCGCCTCTAAAGACTTGTCGTCATAAAGCTCCCAGGCATTCCCATGGATGGCATTCGTTCCCCCTTGCGTGAACATCGAGATTGTAGCAGGAGTTTTGTACTCAGCAGGAGCATTGTACGTGGTTACATTGATTTCATTCAGAGCCCCTGGGGAGGGGAGCTCCTGACAACAAGAGTCGGCCGCCTGCGCTCCATCAACAGTCAACCGATCCGCTCCAAGACCATTGGGCAGACCATCGAATGAGGCATTTTGCCCGCCGGTCGCAGAGGTTCCAGGCATGAGGTAGTCGAAGTATGTCTGGGCGAGGCGCCCGCCCTGAGTCGAGCCTGCTAGAGGAAGATTGTTGATTAGTTTGCTTGTGGCCTCGCTGGACATCGCGGGTGTTTCCGTCTCAATTAAAGGCGTGGCACCCCTCACGGAAACGGTTTGAGTGATCTTTCCCAGCTGGAGAGTCGCATCAATCCGCATTTCGCGCGAAGCTGTGAGGTCAAGGTTGGTCCGCTGGTATTTCCTAAAACCGACCTTTTCGAAGCTGACCGTATACAGGCCGGAGAGGATGCCGTTCACCAGATAGACACCGCGGGAACTGCTGTGCACGGTTCGCTTGTAGCCGGTATTCTGGTTTGTCACCGTCACGGTCGCATCCGGCACGGGAGCGCCACTGGGGTCAGTGATCTGCCCCAAAATCTCGCTCGTCGCTATAGTCTGTCCGAGACCAAATTTTCCCGGGGCGAAGACTCCTAAGACTAACAGGGCCACGGAAAGTCCGAGGAGTACATACCTGTTTTGTCCCATCATGTTTTTGCCCCTTTTCAGACGCGCTCGCCCTTCGGGGATGTTCGTCTCCGGGTCCAATCTGCAACGCCCTAAAGTCGGGAGAACGACCCCGGCGGCATTGTCTTCAGAACCGGACCGTCACTTCTTTTTGCCGATGCCTTACATAGAGTGCCTTTGAGGCAGGGTCAAAAGCCCAGCCTTCTTCCTGATTCTCTACCGCCGCGACCTGCTCCAAGCTTCTGCCACCCGACGCTACCGAACGCGGACCGGTTGCTACAACAAGTACATCTTCGCTGGGTCCCACCGTGCTGTACTCGATCTGGCTCGAACTGTAGTCAATATGCTCAACGTCGCTGGAGGTCCTCAACAGATGATTTTCGTCCGCGGGTGCAGCCTCGGGGATTGCCGCCATGATGTCGGCAAACTGATCGTTATAGATCAAAACGAGCGGGATGCTGGACGCCGCACGACCGAGCCCAAGGCGCATCTTGCCGTCCGACATCAGACACCAAGTAACGGAATTCGCAATCTGAATGGCAAGGTCTCGGTACGGCTGTTCTCTTGTTGCCTGCCAAAGCTTGCTATAGAAATGAGCGAGCCGCAGCTCGTGGTGAGTCAGAACGATCACATAGGCCGTTTGTTCGATGATCCCCGGAAGACCCTGGTGGAAGCCGGGATTCACGACCAGTGTTCGATTGACCCATCCTAGAATCTCACGGGCCATGTCGAGGTAATGAGGATGCCCATTGCGATGATCGAGCAGATACATGGCGGTTTCCAGTGGGATCCACTGATCGTACGATTCCATGCCGCAGGGAACATCCCCATACAAATGCCTCCAGTCGTTGGTCTTCACGGGATTTTGAAGGAGCCATTCAAAACTCCGCCTGGCAACGGCACGGTCATCGGCACTGCCAGTGAGCCCAGCCACACGGTCGTAGAATTGCACGTACCCGAGAGCATCCTCGGTATACTCGCACTTCACCGCGCCGGTCTTGGGGTCAACCCGAAACGGCCATCCCCCATCAGAACGCTGGAGCTTACGCAAGGTGGAAGCGATTTGGAGGGCGGCCTCTCTGTATTTATCAGCGCCTGTGGTTGCCCAAAGCTTGAGCAGACACATGCCCATGAAGGCTGACTTGTCCGGCTCCAGCCCCCACTCCTGCCCCTTCCAGCTTCCGTCAGGTTGCCACAACACCGTGCTCGGCACGAGATAAGGCAGGGTGCTATCAGCCGGTGTGCGGTTGGCAAGGTGCCAGCCTGCCACTCGGGTCGCTATCGCGAGCGCGCGACGGTCACCGCTAAACGCATAGTAGCGCACGGCGCCTGAAATCAGCATTGAATGGTTAAAAGCAAATTCCTGAATCCCTTTAATTTGGGCAACGTCATCGGAATTGATCCAGTTGGTCAAGAGATAAGGGGGAAGAGAGCGGAGGGTGGCCGGCGCCGCGCTCTTATCAACCACTGCATCCGACCCCATCATCCATTCCGTAAATCGCTTCATGGTCTCTGCATAAGATTGGCGCGCGTGAATGCGCCCTTCCGGATTGTAACGAGCGACCTGGGGAGTAATAGTGTTGGCATCATTCGGGGGCCGGCTTATCTCGAATCCCGTGAAGAAAGCGGCTGCATCCAGCGTATACAGGCCCACCTGCCCATGTGTTGGGTCATCCGGCCAAAGAATTCCATCGCTAGAATGTGCAGGAGGAGAAACTCCGATGAAGCTGTAACTCACGATGGGCTGCCCGTTAAAGTAAGCATAAATGTGATGACCGAATGCGTCGACGGTAAGTTCGTGCCAGGCAGTGAGATCAGCTTCAACTCGCGCTTGGTCCGCGACCATATTATCGCCTGGTGTAACTTTGTAGCGGAGAATCGCGTAGCTTCCCCCCTTCCTTTTCGCTAGACTAAAAATCACAAAGTTCTCAGGGTTGCGGTAGTGTAAGACCAAGCCAGCTTCCCGGATGGCCTCTCCATGCGAGAGGTGGAGGCGCACCTTAACACGATACGGCTCATTCCACTTGGGCCGTTGAACAAGCAATATCCCAGGGCCTTGAGTCTGATCTTGCCGGAACCCGCCAGCGATAGCCTGCCAATGACCGCTCACTGGCTGGGCCCCATGCGGCAGACCCTCTTTAGGGTTGCCGCTTCCAACTGGTGGATCTCCTGGAGTTGCCACACCCCTTGCGCTGGTTTCCACAATCGCCCCGCCAGTTCCTAACATGCCTGCTGTCGGGCTTAAGATGAGAACCTTATTGAAGAGACGTCTGGTAACCATCGTTGCCTCCCATCTCTGTGGCTAAAGTAGCAGTTTGTGTGATCTTCTCTCAAGCCGCATTGCCACCCTTAGCGAGATGACGCGACCATTCCAAACCTGGGGCTACGCGGCTTTCCTTCGTGCGGGGTCTCGTGCAATTTCTTGGCGCTCTCGGAATGCCCGGCGATCGCCTCCAGATCAAACTCCAAGCACTCGACAACTTGAAGCCCCTGATATACGTTCCCATAAGCGGGTGGATTCTGTTTGTCCGTAGCGGCCAACCACCGCTCGACCCGCACCTTGTGCTTCCACCGGTAACCAAAGTCGTATTCGTACAGAAATCGCTAATTGGTCCGGAATTGGAAGTCGGCGAGGCGAACCTTGCGGATCGGATGAGAAACTGTCCCCGCCGATTCGGCTGATCCCGTAATCTTGGCCGTGGTTGTGGAACCGGTGGAGGTATAGGTCACTCCGTTCAGAGGCAATTTGGAGGGTGTTATGGAGGTCAGCGATGGTGTTGTCACTCCGTACCAGGAGCTGTCGCCGACGGCGCGAGTTGTTCGAGCGCCGCCATCACGCCGCCTTCTTGATGCGGCACGCCGGCGATACGAAGTCCCATTTCGACTCCGCCGAGAGTTCCAACCAGCATTAAGTCGTTGAGGCTGCCTAGATGGCCAATCCGAAAGGCCTTGCCCTGTAACTTGGAGAGTCCCGCGCCCAGCGACATATCGAAATCGTTGAGAATGATTTTTCTGAGATGATCCGCGTTGTGGCCCTCCGGCGTGAACACCGCGGTGATGGTATTGGAGTACTCCTCCGGCGCCTCGCAAACGATCTCGAGTCCCCAGTGGAAAACGGCCGCGCGAGTGGCCTGCGCGTGACGCTCATGGCGGCGAAACACATTCTCCAGGCCTTCCTCCTCGAGCATATGAAGTGATTCCCTCAAGCCGTAAAGGAGACTGGTCGGCGGCGTGTACGGGAAGAATCCAGCTCGGTTGTGTTTCAGGATGTCGTGCCAGTCCCAATAAGCCCGCGCCATCCGAGCGTTTTGGCTGGCCCGTAGCGCCTTTTCGGAAATCGCATTGAAGCTCAAGCCGGGCGGGAGCATCAACCCTTTTTGCGACCCTGCAATCGTAATGTCAATACCCCACTCGTCGTGACGAAAGTCTATCGCGCCCAATGAGGAGATAGCATCGACGATCAATAGAGCAGGATGATGCGCGTGGTCAATGATCTGCCGAACCTGTGACAGGCGGCTGGTAACTCCGGTCGAGGTCTCATTGTGAACGACCATCACTGCGCGAATCTGGTGCGTGGCATCGGCGGCGATGCGCGTTTCGAGCTGATGGAGGGCCACGCCCCTCCGCCAGTTTCCCGGCACGTAATCGACTTCCAACCCTAGCCTTATCGCCATGCGCCGCCAAAGATCCGCAAAATGCCCGGTTTCGAACATCAGGACGCGGTCGCCGGGGGACAGCGCATTGACGATCGCTGCCTCCCAGGCGCCCGATCCCGAACCCGGATACATGACGACGGGACCTCCGGTTTTGAAGATGGGGCGAATGCCTTCCAATATTTCCGTGGCGAGCTCAGCAAATTCCGGTCCACGGTGGTCGATGACGGGTCGATCCATGGCGCGGAGGATCCGGTCCGGGCAATTGGTTGGTCCGGGAATTTGAAGGAAATGACGACCTGTGCGAATCATTGACAATCGCACCGATCCAAGACCGGTGTTTCCTGACATCAAGGCGCTAATGCTCAAAGAAACTCGACTTCGGCAACTCGCGCATACTTCGCTGCAGAGGCGCCGCGCTTCTTAACCAGCGTCGCAATAAGTTGTGCGGTCGCTTTGAGGTGTTTGCGCATCGCGTCTCGTGCGCCTTGCGCATCGTGCCTTTGAATCGCCTCGTAGACTTCAATGTGCTGTCTCAAGACTTTTTCAGGAACGCCCGGAATGGCCAGCTTTAGGGAGAGCCACTGGGCCAAAAGATTTCGCAGCAAAGCGACGGCATTGCGCAATACCTCATTGCCTGCTGTCTCCGCGACGGCCGAATGGAAGGTCATGTCCGCTTCGAGAACGGAGGCGCCTCGCGCGACCTTGTCACGCATCACCTGGACAGCTCGACCTATCTTCCGGATGTCTTTCTCAGAAGCGCGCTCAGCCGCGAGGCCCGTGAGATTCTCTTCGAGCAACGCCCGCGCCTCCATCACGTCCCGAAGCTCAGAATGATCGGTGCTCGTAAGCGCCCACAACAAGGGGCGTGACAGGAATTGCGACCGGGGACAGACGAAAGTTCCCTCTCCGACACGGCTATCGAGCATGCCGATCAGCTCCATGGCTTTGAGCGCTTCCCGGAGCGATGTTCGGGCGATGCCGAGTTGCTGACATAACTCGCGCTCCGGCGGGATCCGTTGGCCTGATTTCCATGAGCCCTTCACGACATAGGAAATCAATTGCTCGAAAGCGGCAGCGGTGAGGGTAGTCCGCATTATGGGAGTTGCTTTTTTAGGCGTCGTTAATGTGAGTGGCAAGGGCTTAACCTTTCCTCAGATGTCCAGAGCTTAACAGAAATAACATTATTATTATTTATTCACCACAGAACGGGCTACGCCGAAAAAAAGGCGCTGGCACGAAGTGCCCTGGAGTGGGGCTGCGGAGCTTGCCGCCTTCATTATGATCAATGCTGGGGTTGAATAGCACTCCAAGTCGTCTGTGGTGCCATCCGAGATCGACATATCTTTTTCGACGTGAGCGCCCCAAACGCATAGAGAAACCGTCCCGTCGACGCCCTCGCACCCCGGCGATAGTGCGTAAAAGCCAAGAGTGTTGAGACGAGGTCACCCCCCCAGCATAGCACAGACAATCTCTCCGCTCGATGGCGACTCGGTTATCTTTTGCTTGATATCGCTTACAAACGCATATAGAATACATCTCCGAAAAGCTTATTGGTCTGACAAGCAAGCCAATCCCAATGGCTTCTAACCCCGACCGATGGAGGACTCGAACGTGGCAAGACTAGGGTTTTTAGGGCTCGGAATCATGGGAGCGCCGATGGCACGCCATCTGATCGAGGCGGGCCACACCGTAGCGGTCTGGTCGCACAACCG
>JASHTR010000555.1 GCA_030040455.1 Terriglobia bacterium
CAAGCGCTCGCGTGGCATCGTGGGAACGACTATCGCCCGCTGGGCGATCTCAACGAGAGAATACCGCGTGCACAAGTTTTCAGCACGCCTCCCGACAATGTCTGGATTACCGGGAATAGTCCCAAAATTTATCGGTTAGGGAGCGACGGCCACGTGCACATGGCCTACTCTTTTCCTTCCAGCATGCGTTTGTCCCCTCCGAGTAGCCTTCTCGTTTATCCCCCCATAGAGGCAACAGCCGACAGCCAGGGGCGAACTTGGTTTTGGGTAAGCTCGACGTGGCAGTTCATCAATCGTGCGCCCATCCTGGGGTTTGTGATCTACGACGGCCACTCATTCCAGTATCATCCATCGATCGAGGGCCTGCCGGATGGCAGCGTCACGTTTCTTGGCGCGGCAGACAAAACTCACCTCTGGGCAGGGGTGCTCGGCAGCGGGCTCTACTCAATCGATACGCTCAATTTCACTGCGGAGCGAGTTCAAGAGCCGGAAGCCGGCGACTTCAGCCGCGTGACAAAAGTTTTCAGCGCTGGCAAGGATACCTATGTCGTGACCCTGCCTTCTCTCAAGCCCGTCACCGAAACTCCGGAGCACCGTCTTTCGTCCATTTTATGGCGCTTGCGGGATGGGCGCTGGCAAAAAGTGCTGGCAGGTATCGATGACGGTCCGCAGCTTCCCAAAAGCTTACAGCGCCCGTGGCTTCAAACGCCCAACGGGTTGTGGCTTGGCTCTCGTGCCGCCGGCTTGTGGCTTATTCCAACACAACCCGCCACTCCCGTGCTCATTGAATGGAGACCAGACCTTTTGCTCAGTCCTGCCGCGCGACCCTGGAATGTGCCGGCACCACCCCCCAGTCCACTACTTATCAACTGGCGACAAGGCTTTCCACTCGATAGCGTCGATCGCATTTATCCACTCGCCGACCACCGAATGCTTGCCGTAAGCTTTCTACCATCGCGCACTGTTGCCTTCGATGAGGAGTCGTTGCTTCAGCCGGCTGAGCCCCTCCCGGGCGTTCAAGTCCTGAACTCCTTTACAGCCTTTCAGCCGGACCAGCAGCACCGGCTTTGGGGACTCATGAGCCTGAGCGGACACTCGCTCGATGAGTGGGATGGAGAAAAATGGATAGCGCACCCGTTGCCACCAGGCGTTCAGCCGGAGTTCCTAAGCGGCGTTGATGTAGACTCTGAGGGCCGCGTCTGGCTCCTTCCCAGTTGCGCGGAAAGAGAGAGCGGAATTTTTGATCCACGCGATGGAAACTGGGCCCCTTATCCAAGCTATATGGCTGCTCTTGTGACGCAGAGCAGCCATCCTATCCGGTTCTTCAACACCACCCACGACCGTCTTGCGCCTATCTATGGCCCACATTCCCAAGTCGCCTATATCGGCTCATGTTATGGCGTCAACTACTTCGATGGGACCTATTGGCGCATATGGAGGCGGCGTCAGATGCCGGGCGATCCTGCCTATTCTTTGGAGAGCTTTCCTTTTTATGATTCGGCAGGGCTGCTGGCGGTGAACATCCATCATGAGACGTGGGAGCTCGGTCCTCAAACTAACTGGCATTTGATTAACTATGAGCCGCAGAAAAGCCGCCTGGTGAGAGAGTTTGTGGCCAGCCCGCCCCGTGTGCCCCCGCAAGGATGCGCCTCCACCCAGTCCACCTCGTTGGTTATGGACCGCCTGGGGCGCGCGTGGTGGACGTGGCAGGGAAATCTCTACGAAGGCGTTTCCGGTCGTTGCCGGGCGGCGCTGGCTGCTGACGAGTCCCAGCCCTTTATTGACGGCCGCCAGCTCAAACGAGTTTTGATTGATGACCGAGGCAATGCATTCTTTGAGACGCTGCTTGCCGGCAAGAGGGTGGGGGAGTATGTGGTATTATTTGCTCCCGGCTCGCTTCCCCACACCATGATCCGGCTCACCGAGCTTTCTCCCAATTCGGTTCGCGCGGATTTTTCAACGACGGTTCCCGAAGCAGCGCTCTATACCTGGCGGCTCGATGGAGGACCCTGGAGCGCGCCGCAGCCGCAAAACTACGCTCTCTTTCAGTCGCTTCCGGGCGGCGCGCACACGATTGAAGCCGAGTCGATCGATTCCGAACTCGCCATGGATCCACAGCCCGCATCGGCGAAAGTAGAGATTCATGTTGCATCCGGGACCGAGATCGTAGCCCTCATCGCCAAGCTCCTTAGCGCCACCACCGACGACCAGCGCGAGGCCGTGGTTGTGGCAATTAAGCGCCAGCCAGCCTCGCTGGCCCTCCCGGCCCTTGAAGCCGCTCGCGCTCAAGCCAGTCCCGGAAATCGCTGGTGGATCGACGCGGCAATCCAGCAGCTTGAGCAATCGAAGTAGTCGGGTTGGCACATATACGCCGTTTTGGGGTATGGGTGCACCATTTCTATTATTTTAGGGTTTCGTCGCCCCTGGCCATGGACCGTCCACCCTAATCGTATACACCGCAAAAAGTTCGATGTATGCGCCCCCCCGGCTTTGCCGCAGATCACCCCGACGTGAGTTTGTTCTTACAGGTGTTGCTGAGCCGAGAACTCGATCTGAACAGACGTGCGGTAGAGGCCGGAATTCATGATGCGGTCAAGTATGTCTGGGACCTCATACACCGCCCGATTCCTGATTGCCGCCGCCTTGGATTTCAGCATCGGGAAGTTTTCTACAGCCAGCAGCTCTTCAACCGCGCTCACAATTTGGTGGAAACTTTTCACGACCAATCCCACTTGCATTTCCTTTACCCAAACCGCGTTGTAGCGTTCCTGGGGAAGAGTCCACGCGTTGGATTCGACGATGACCGGCAGGCCCATCGCGACAGCTTCACTGATGCTTCCGGGACCCGGTTTGCCAATAAAGAAGTCGGCGAGGCGCATATAGTGGGGGACATCCGTGGTGAACCCCGTCGCAAATATGGGGTAACGCAGATGACACGCCCGTAGCGCCTGAATTAATTGCTGGTTCCTTCCACAAAGGACGATCAGTTGAAGCGGTAAGGACGAGCCATTCAGCCGGCTTGCTATTTCCAGGATCATTTGTGATCCTTGCCCGCCAAACAGCACCAAGCCGATAGGAATGTCCGGGTGAAGGCCCAAATGGCGACGCGCAAGATCGCGAGGCACGCGAGGGGGCTCATAGAAGCGCGGGTGAAGGATCATCCCTGAAGTGCGAAAGACCTGGTCCGATGAGTAACCTAAAGCGCGCGCTTGCAGCACAGCCCGTTCGGTGCCGCAGATGAGGAACTGCTCCTGGCGCTCGATCCAGTAATGGGGTGGATGATCAGCGAAGTCGGTCAGGAGGGTTATAAAAGGGGTTAAGGGCAGCGCTAGGGAGAGACTCTCGCAGAGTGCGCGGTTGAAGTGTGGAACCAGGGAGATCACGAGATCTGGCAATCGCGTCTCCCAGGATCGGCTCAGCAAGCGGACGATCCTGGGATGGGCGCAGCGAATCGTTAAATGCAGGAGTCCAAGCAGCCGCTCAGCCCCGAGCGTCCATCCGGTTCTTAGCAGCAAGTTATAAAAATCCTGAGTTCGCAGGCCAGCGAACCGCCGGAGCGGATCGAGCGGGTCAAGCGCCTCCTGAAGGTTAAAAATCTCCACCTGCCAGAAGCGCCCTTGCTGTTCAATGACGGTCTGGAGAGCTTGCGCCGCAGCGCGATGTCCGCCTCCAGCATCAAAAATGACCAGATCTAGGCGCTTCCTGGAAGCGTTCATGGAGGAATATTGGCTGGCTCCTGTTAAGCGAGCATTAACACTGCATGAAGTGACTGAAAATCCAGGTATTACACCAATTCTTCTCGTCTTCTTCATTACGGCGTAACTTCGCCGTCCGATAAGATGGGCTATGAAGTGTGACATGCATGTCCACTCGATCCACTCCGGTATGATGTCGGCTCCTTCCTTTCTCCGTCACGTCTGTCGCGAGTCCTACAGCCCGCCCGAGCGGGTTTATGAGACGCTCAAGCGGCGAGGAATGGGTCTTGTCACCCTCACCGATCATGACTCCATCGATGGCGCGGAGTCCCTTCGTGGCAAGCCCGACTTTTTTCTGAGTGAGGAAGTTACCGCCCGGATGCCCAGCGGCACAGAATTACATTTGGCTGTTTACGATCTGACTGAACAGCAGCACGTCGAGACCCAGCGTCGCCGCAACGACTTGGTTTCGCTGCTGGCTTATGTTTCTGAACAGCGGCTCCTCTTTGGCGTTAATCACCCCTTTTCGAGCCTTACGGGCGAACGAGTCCAGGAAGACTTTCTCTGGTTCGCCACGCATTTTCCCGCTCTTGAAAGCCGCAATGGACACCAGCTCCCCGCCAGCAACCGATTGGCTGCAAGACTGGCTCACCGTCTGAGCAGAGTGCGCCTGGGAGGGAGTGATGCGCACACGCTGAGTTCGCTCAGCTCCGCTTACACCGAGGTGCCGGGCGCGCGTAATAAAGCTGAGTTCTTGGAAGGATTATGGAGGGGGAAGGGGCGGGTTCGAGGCGATTCGGGCAGTTATTGGAAACTAACCCGTGATGCTCTGATGGTCATGGGCTGCTTCATGCGAGAGCGGTTTTATCTGCTTCCGCTCGTGCCATTCGCGCTGCTGATTCCGGTGTTTACCCTCGGTCATGTTTGGCAGGAAGCAGCCTTCGCGCGCCGCTGGAGTGGAGCCGCCTACTGTGAAGAGCGGCTTGGCATCGGGGGCGTTCCTCGGTTGCTCAGCAGCCCTTTGGTGGATTTCAAATGATGATCACCGGTGAAACCATTCGTAGCTATATTGACACACGTGACCAGCGGTTAATGCGCAGGGTCCACCGCTGGCGACCTCCTCGTTGGGTTCGCCTGTGGATGATCTACTCCACGCGCTTGGGCGATGGGTGGCTTTGGTATTCACTGGCGTTGGTCCTGTTCCTGTTCGGCGGTCCCAACGGCTGGCGGACGCTTGGGTCGGCTGCCCTGGCGGCGGGAGCTGGAATTATTGTCTTCAAATCTATCAAGCGGCTCAGCGGCCGAAAGAGACCTTGTGCCCTGGCAAGCCATTGTTGGGCAGCCATGATTCCTCCTGACCAGTTTTCGTTTCCCTCTGGCCATTCAATTACCGCATTCGCCGTCACCATCCCGGTCGGGGTGCACTACCCAGATCTCATGACTTTTCTGCTTTTCTGGGCCTTGAGCATCGCTGTTTCGAGGATCATCCTCGGTATGCATTTCTTGAGTGACGTCATCGCCGGCTCCTTGATCGGCGTTGGACTTGGATGTCTGTCTTTGTTTTTAGGTAAACTCTAAAAAACCTTGTGTGCAATTCCCGCCTTCGGCGCGGCAGCGCTGGGCATCTTGGCGGTTGCACGCGGAAATGTTCCGCCATCTCGCCTCGCTGGAATCTTCAGGAGTCGGTGGGATAAATGCCCGAAGAGTGTTTATTAATAAGTAATTACCTGATATTATATTTTAATATGAAGCGTTTTTATTTTGAGTGCCACCCATCGCGCCTCTTTTCCAGCCTTGTCGCCATTCTCCTATTAGTCAACATGGGGACAAGTACATCGCCCAAGAGCGCTAAGCAAACGAATCTGCCCATCCTCACCAAGATCCGGCAGGTGCGCGAGCTTCGGCGCGCGGAGGCGATCAAGGGCTATCCCATACATCTCCAGGCAGTGGTGACTTACTTTGACCCAGGCATTCCCGACCTGTTCATCCAGGACTCAACCGGCGGGATCTGGGTGGATTTACCCCCGCGACCCGTAGGGCTAAAGCCCGGCGACCTGATTGAGGTTGACGGAGTGAGCGAGCAGCCGGATTTTGCCCCGCAGGTCGGCAAACCTCAATGGCGGCTTCTCGGACACTCGCCAATGCCAGTGGCGCAAAGGGTAACGTTCCAACAAATGGTTGCCTCTTCCGAAGACAGCCGCTGGGTGGAGGTGGAGGGCATTGTACGATCTGCAGAAATTGAAGCGCCGGCCGACACGCTCCTGCTGAAAGTAGCCCTGGAGGGCGGAATCCTTGTGGCGCAGATTCCAGGCTTCCATAAAAG
>JASHTR010000556.1 GCA_030040455.1 Terriglobia bacterium
TGGCGCGAACGATTCCTTTCCCCAGGACGACGTCCCCGAACGTCGAGATGCGCTCCACAATCTCCGGCATCGTATCCGCCGTGGGAATCACCTCCAGCAACTTCATATACCGAGGGGGGTTAAAGAAGTGAGTGCCCAGCCACCGGCGGCGAAACGCTTCGCTGAACCCTTCCGCGATGGCGGCCAGTGAAATGCCGGACGTATTTGAGCTGAGGATTGCGTGAGGAGGAAGAAAAGGCTCCGCTTTTTGAAGCAAGGCGCGCTTGCTATGAAGATCCTCGACGACGGCTTCCACGATCCAGTCACAATCCCGAACCCAGGACAGATGATCTTCGAAGTTCCCCACTGAAATTAATCGGGCGAATTCCGGAACAAAGAAAGCGGCAGGTCGCGCTTTCAAGGCGTTGTCGAGGCCGCTTTGGGCAAGGTGATTCCGCGCTTGTGGGCCGCCCTTTTCCTCGCCGGGAAGGATTCGGTCCAGCAGGACACACGGGATCTGAGCGTTGGCCAGATGGGCAGCAATCTGCGATCCCATTGTCCCCGCTCCCAGCACGGCAACTTTGCGGATTGGGCGCATGGGCTTCTCTTAAAACGAAGATAGCACATAAAGTTTTCGAATGACGCGCATGGCCGGAGCGACGGAACCGCAACGAAGCACGGACGTGGTTATTTCCGTATAAAATCATATAAAATATCTTCATGGGATCTCGAGTGCGCGCTTTTTCGGGAGTTCTCCTGATCGTGATGATGGGAGCGCTGCCTCACGGCACGCTCGCGGCTGCTCCGCGCGGCCGGACCGTTGATCTCACGGTTTCGGCGGCGATCAGTTTATCGAAATCGCTTAAAACCATCCGGGATCTTTACCGTCAGAAGGATCCCGGCGTATCCATCACCTTGGACCTTGGCGCATCCGGCATTCTCGAGCAGCAGATCGAGCAGGGGGCGCCGGTGGATATTTTCATCTCTGCCTCGCCTGATGAAATGAACGAGTTGCAGGCGAAAGGACTGTTGGCGGTGGGCTCACGGGGGATTTTGCTGAGGAACTCCCTCGTGCTTATTTCCCCAATGGAGGACCGGAAAGTCAACGGGTTTCAAGACCTTACACGGCCCGAGGTCAGGCGGGTTGCTATTGCCAACCCGGAAAGCGTGCCCGCCGGACGGTACGCCCGGCAAGCCCTCCAATATCTTAAGCTCTACCCAAAGATTCAAGCCAAGCTTCTCTTCGCGCAAGACGTGCGCCAGGTGCTTGCCTACGTAGAAACGGATAATGTTGATGCTGGACTCGTCTATATCACGGAAGCAAAGCTTTCCAGCAAAGTCAGGGTGGTGGCGGTCGCGCCCGGAGCCTCCCATGCTCCTATTGTCTACCCGGTGGCTATGGTGAAGCGGACGAAAAACGCTGCCGATGCCGAGCGCTTGATTCAATTTCTTCGCGGGCCCGAGGCGGGCCGGGTGTTCGAGCAGGAAGGGTTTGGGGTGGGGGGACGCTGAACGAAATACCGGAATGCTTCCGCTTCGCCCAACGTCAGAGTTGACAGTGAAGGGCTCCGCATAACCCATCCGGATTTTTCCTCAGCTTCTAAGGCCGTGTAAGCTATGGAGTTCAGCACCGCGCCCATCTGGGTTTCCATCGAAACATCCGTCACCGCCACAATAATTACATTCTTCCTTGGTTTGGCCGCCGCCCACTGGCGGGTGAATTCTCCGGTGAGGCGAGGGCAGTTGCTGGACGCCGTTTTCATAGTTCCTCTCGTCCTGCCTCCCACCGTCGTTGGCTATCTGCTGCTGCTGTTGCTGGGACATAGCAGTCCGGTTGGGCGCGAGCTCCAGGACTTGGGATTCAACGTTCTTTTTTCATGGCCGGCCACGGTGATTGCAGCCTCGGTAGTCGCTTTTCCCCTCATGTATCTTTCGACCCGCGGCGCGCTCGAGCAGGTGAGCCCAGGCTATCTCGAAGCGGCCCGCACGCTCGGGGCTTCGGAATGGTCAATTTTCTGGAAAATCCTTCTTCCGCTTGCCTGGCCGGGGGTGCTGGCGGGCACGGTGCTGGCTTTTGCTCGTGCTCTCGGCGAGTTTGGCGCAACGCTGATGATTGCCGGTAATATTCCGGGAAGAACCCAAACGCTTCCGATCGCGATCTTCTTCGCTGCTGAAGCTGGAAACATGCGACAGGCCCTTGCCTGGGTCCTGATTATACTCGGTATCGCATCCGTGGCCATTGTGGCCTTCAACACCTGGGGACGCCGCCAGGGATTTTCCGCGCGGGGCCGAAAGAGGGACTTGGAGGGCAGGAGTTAGGGGCTTATGTCCAGCGTGGAACTTCAAGTTGAAATCGAGCGGCAGTTCAAGGGCTTCCGGCTGGAGGTTGCATTCCAGGCAGGAGAAAAAACGCTGGGAATTCTCGGACCGTCCGGCTCCGGCAAGAGCATGACGCTCCGATGTATTGCCGGGGTGGAAACGCCGACGCGAGGCCGGATCGTTCTCAACGGTCGCGTCCTCTTTGATGCAAAGCGCGGCATCAACCTGCCCAGCCGCAAGCGTCGCGTGGGATTTCTCCTCCAGGACTATGCGCTTTTCCCGCACATGACCGTAACCGAGAACATCGTTTTCGGCCTTCGCTCGCTTTCCGGAAAAGCGGCGCGGCAAAAGGTCGAGGAGCAGATCGTGCAGGTTCAGCTTCAGGGCCTGGAGGACCGTTACCCGTGGCAGCTTTCCGGCGGCCAGCAGCAGCGCGTGGCGTTGGCGAGAGCGCTAGCCACCGAACCGGAGCTACTCCTGCTCGATGAGCCTCTTTCCGCGCTCGACGTTCACTTGCGCAGCCAGATGGAGGCACTCATCATTGAAATCCTGGCAGCTTATCGCGGCGTCTCGCTTTATGTGACGCACAACCTGGAGGAAGCGTATCGCATTTCCGAGGGGATCGTGGTGATTTCCCGAGGCAAGGAAATTGCTCTTGGATCGAAGGAAGAGATCTTCCGCCATCCACCCAATTACGCGACGGCGCAGGTGACGGGGTGCAAGAATTTCTCGCGCGCCCGAGCCGCCTCCTCCCGAATCGTCGATGCGCTCGACTGGGGGTGCGAGCTTTCCATCTGCCCGCCGCTTCCTGAAGACCTTGAATTTATCGGAATACGGGCGCACCATCTCGCTATTTCCCACGATCCTTGCCCGGAGAATTCGTTTCCTTGCGAGCTGGTTCGGATGATTGAGGGCCCCTTCCGCATGACGCTTTACCTCAGGCTTCTTAACCCGCGGGCGCCTGCCGGCCACCATCACCTTCAGGCCGAGGTGACACGCGAAAAGTGGTATTTGCTTCGGGAAGCACCGTGCCCCTGGTTTGTTTGCCTGGCTCC
>JASHTR010000557.1 GCA_030040455.1 Terriglobia bacterium
TTACTTTGCCGGTCAGTGTAGCGGGCGAATCGGAAAAATCGCCGTCCCGATTGGCCAGCGAAGGGATGCTTACGATTCCGGTCTCAATGCCTTGTACTGTTCGCTGCCCTTGATAGTCGGCGAAAAAGAAGATCTTATCCTTCGTGATCGGCCCACCGACGGTTGCGCCAAACTGATTCTGCTGAAAAGCGGGCCGCGTTGGGTCAAAGAAGCCACGCGCATCGAGGTTTGTGTTGCGTAAAAAGTCGAAGACATCTCCGTGGAACTGATCGCCTCCAGATTTCGTCACCACGTTGATAAGTCCGCCGCTGTAGCTACCGTACTCTGCATCGGCGTTGCCCGTCACGATGCGAAACTCGGCGATCGAGTCGAGGTTCGGGATAATTCCGGCCTGCTGCCCGATTGTTTCCTGGACGCTAATACCGTTCAGCGTAAATCCGTTAGCCGATTCGCGCTGACCGTTGATGGAAAACTGGCCGGTGTCATTATTGCCGGCGACAGGAACGGTCCCGAAGCCTCCTCCAGACGTACTATTCCCGGCTCCGCTCGTCGTCAGCGGGGTCACACCAACCTGGATGGCAAGCAGGTCAGTGTAACTGCGGCCATTGAGAGGGACACTGGTGATTTGTTTGGTCGCGATGACCTGTCCAAGCTGCGTATCGGAAGTTTCCACTCGAGCCGGCCCACCGGCTACAGTAATCGTCTGCCTCTGCTCGCCGAGCTCGAGTGTCACATCCACGGTCAATGCCGTGTTGATATTGATCGTGAGACCCTTAACTTGACACAGTCTGAATCCAGTTGCAGCAACATCGATTTCGTAATGCCCGACAGGAAGAATCGGAAATGAGTAGCTGCCCTGTGCGTCGGTGGTGGTCGCGTGCTTCACTCCCGTTGCGAGGTTCACCGCGACGACCGTTGCGCCGGGGACGACAGCATTCGTCTGATCCTTCACGATCCCCGCGATCTTCCCTCCGACGTCCGCTCGCGCAATGCTGAGCACGAAAAGGAGCAAGACTGCCGCTATCAGCGGCTTTTTCATCGTCAGTTGCATATTCCACTCTCCTTCGCTTTGGTTCGCTATGGGCTGGTCATCGCTCGACGGCTTCCGAATCTAAGAAGTCGCCTGCACTGTCGGACGGCATTCATTTAACTTTCGCAGCAGCTCCTCGGAACGCCTTTGGCCGGGTAGGAAGCCCTAAAGAAGAATTCTCGCTGCTTGAATGCAGCAGGTGATTAATCTGGTTGTGATATTTTGCGGCAGTGCGTTTGAGAAATACCTTCCCCGTCGCCGGTTCCACTTCCTGGACGGCTTCAATTGTGGCTTTCTCGTGTAAATACGAGGGCGTAACTGCAGGCTGATTTACTTCGCTCCAGGTTGCCACAAGCCAGCCCTCGTTGTCCGTCATCCAATTCATCTTGAGCATGGTTGTTGACCTCAGGTGCGCTCTCACTCTGACCCGGTTCGCTCCCTCCTCGTCTTCGCCATGAAGTACGTAGAAAGAAAGCGGTGTTCGCCCGAGGTCCTGCAAGCACAGGGTGTGAATCTGGGCTTTACCTGAGGTGCAGCATACGCACTCGAACAAGTACCGAGATCCTCGTAATTTGCGTCCTGACTTCGGCACGCCCTACCGCCGTGGACACACTTGTATTGCTGACGCGCGAGACGCGGTCTCGTGCACAATTTATGTTTTGCCTGGTGGGGATCGCTGAGAAGGACTACGGAGATTCCCACTCGCTCAGATTGTTAAGTTCCACGAGAGCGAGGGGATCGAGGTGAGAAGCGCTCTATCCGAGGCTCGCTTTCCGTGGGGGTTCCGGGAGATCGTCGCTACCCGGAGGTTCCGGTTCTTGGTTTGGAATATCCATCCGTTCCCTGTTATTTTGAGATAGGCCTTTTCTAACGGCCTCATCATCTGATACCATACCCCCATAGGGTAGGTCAAGGAAAAAATGTCACATCTTTCCCGGGAAAAACTGGATCTCGTCAACCGCACAAAGAAAATAGTAGGCCAGCTCGAATCCGTGCTGCGGTCGCTCAATGAGGATGTCCCATGCGCGGACGTGCTTCAACGGCTGGCGGCGGCAAGAGGAGGCATCAATAGCCTCATGGCAGAACTCATGGAGGACCATATTCGACATCACATGTCTCCCAATAGAAAGTCTTCAGAAGAAGCTGCCGAAGACCTCATCGATATCGTTCGTACCTACCTGAAATGACTTGGGCAGATCCGCAACGGCACCGTGCGGTCACGACGCGGATCAGGATTGTGGGGCTGGCTTCAAGTTATCCGATCAAAACTCTCACTGGCGGCGAGCGATTATTGTCGACTACCCACTGAGGCGCGATTTCCATTAGACCCACTCCGTTGTAAGTGGCGCCGGTGCCTAATCTTGGTTTTGCCTGGATCACGCGCCCGGACTATACCCGTACGGTTTCTACTAATGGCCAGCGGTCTTGGAGGGCCGCTGGCCATGAAAAAATCTTCCTCAAAGCGGGTACGCAGGGCTCCGAAGATGGTCCTTCGACTGCTCGACCTGAATCACGCCAAGGCTGCCGTTCTCAATAGCCTCACTTGTCCCGATGCCCAGCGCGGATACCGACACGCCATCGATGAATTCGTGGAATGGTATTGCTCGGAGCCGCGTCTCGCCTTCAACAAAACCGTGGTGCTCCGCTATCGTGCTCACTTGGAATCCCGGAAACTAGCGCGCGGAACAGTCAATCTGCGGCTCGGATCCTGCGTCATTGAGATACAATTAATGGAGTGGAATCCAATTCAGACATTCAAAGGAGATGACATGACCATCATCGTCGAGAAACCAGCGCTCAGCTCAGCAGCCGCTGAGTTCCTGGAGAAAGAACATCGGATCCTGATCGACGGAAAGTGGGTGGCTGCGCAAAGCGGCAAGACCTTTCCAGTGGAAGACCCGGCCACGGAAGAGATCATCGCCCACGTGCCTTCCGGCGACAAGGCGGACATTGATTTGGCCGTTGCAGCCGCTCGGCGGGCTTTCGAAACAGGTCCGTGGTCGCGAATCTCGCCGGGCGAGCGTTCGCTGATTGTCTGGCGCCTTGGCGACCTTCTGGAAAAGCACCAGGACGAGTTCGCCGAACTCGAGGCCCTCGACAATGGCAAACCCGTAACCAACGCGCGCGCCGGCGATGTACAAGGCTCGATCGACATGTTCCGCTACATGGCGGGATGGGCCACGCGGCTGAACGGTGAAACAATCCCGGTGTCCACGCCGGGGAACTGGCACGCTTATACGCTGCGCGAACCCGTGGGAGTGGTCGGCCAGATCATCCCCTGGAACTTCCCGCTCATGATGGCGGCGTGGAAGCTA
>JASHTR010000558.1 GCA_030040455.1 Terriglobia bacterium
AGCTTTCAGCGGTCAGCTATCAGCCAAAGCTTTAGCTGAAAGCTGACCGCTGATTGCTTTCTTAAAACCTTTGCGACTTCCAGAAATAATCGTCCAGACCCTCTTCGCGCGCGCCTTCGTGGCGGGGCATGTCGCCGCCCGCTACGCCTTCGAGTCCCGGCCGCGGCGATTCAATTCGCGCCTCGGGATCGAACAGCAAATCGTACATTCCGCTCGGGAGCGGCCGTCCGCGCTCATCCATCGCTTCCAGGCGCGCTCGCAGCTCGTCGTAAGTATCTTCAAAGTCTTTGCCGAGCTTTTCCGCGCTCGCCACGCCAAACGTCGCGAGGGTGAGTCCAAGCTGCGCCGCCGCGCCGTACCGGTTGATCTTTTCGAGCACGTTCAGCGCGTCAGTCGAAAACGCCGCCTGAAAATTGGCGAAGCTGCCCGCAAAGCTCGAATTGATCGCCTCGCCAAACCGCTTCTGCAGGATCGCGTCAATGTCTCCGGCCACGTCGTCGATATATTGCTGGATGAGCGTGTTCGAAGGCTTCTGCGTGCTCGTCCCGGTGACGAACGTCGGAAACATCCCGGCAACGTTTGCGATGGTCGTATAGCTCATGCTCGCTTCGCTCGCGCAATTAGCTTTCAGCGATCAGCACTCAGCGATCAGCCAATGCTTTAGCTGAAAGCTGATAGCTGAGTGCTGACAGCTATCTGCTGAGAGCTTTAATACTCGATTCCCACGCGCAGGCTTGTCTGTCCTGCGCCTGTGGTGTAGTAGAGATTCGTCGCGTCGGGCGGCGAAGTCTCAAATCCCGGCGTCCCGGAAGTCGCCTGATAGATCGGCACGTTGTAGGGAGTTTTCGGCAAGCCGTGGGGAATGGTGTTTGCCGCTCCCGCCGTCAGTCCGGTAACCACCAGCACGGCGCGCCGCAAGAGCGCCCCGGTAAGGTTCTGGTGAACGTCCTCGTAAGTCGGTGTAACTGAAATTGCCATTTCTCGCTCCTTTGTCGCTCGAAGCTGTCAGCAAATAGCTGTCAGCTTTCAGCTATCAGCAATCAGCTTTCAGCTTTTCGTCTTCTTGCTGACTGCTGAGCGCTGATCGCTGAGTGCTTGTATTTGCCCCGCTGTCATTTCCGCCGCTTCGACCGCCGTCAACTCGATGATGCCGGTCGTATCGACCTTGATTTGAGCGCCGTTTCCCGCGCTTCTTGGCTTCTTGGGCGCGATCGCGCCTTCGGGCAAGTAAAGCGTCCCCGAAAGCTCGATCGGTCGCAGCACCTTGTATTTCGCCATTTCTCGCTCCTTTGTCGCTCGAAGCATTCAGCCTTCAGCGCTCAGCGATCAGCAGTCAGCCAAAGCTTTAGCTGAAAGCTGACCGCTGATAGCTTCCTTTACGCCACCGCGTTCAGAAACACGTATCCTGCCGTGGGCGCGACAATCTGAATGTCGTCGTAGCGGTGAACTTCAATCACGTCCGCCGTCTTCGATTCCACCCGATAGCGCTTGGTCAGCGTTCCGCCCAGGTCGGGCGCGCCAAACAGCCACCGGAAGGTATAGCCCAAGGCCGGCTGCAAGCGCTCCGGCGCCGGCGGAATGTAGGCCAGCAGCGCGTTGTTGCCCCAAATGAAATTGAGGTTCGGCGCTTGCCCTTCATTCGCCGTGTCGTATTCCGCGCCCAGCACCCAGAAATTGTCCACGTCAAACACGCTCTTCAGGTGGTCGGCCTGCAGGATGCCCACCTGGGTGTATTTGAAGCGGTCAATGATCTTCGGATGCTGCCGCAGGTAGCTGTAGACCGGAAACGAAACCGCCAGCGTGTTGGGCGTCTTCGCAATCGCCTGCTTGATGAGGATCTTCTGCTGCTCGACGGCGCTGATGGGGTCCGAATTCACGTAGTCGGACCATTGCGACGTGCCCGAAAGTGTGGTGTTTGGCACCGAGCTTCCGCTGCCCATGATGAGCTGATTGATCCGGATTTCGAGATCCAGCAGGATGGCGTCGGTGAGGTTTTGCACGGTGTTGATCTCCAGGTCCGTGCCGTCTGAGCTCGCCCGCTCTTCATCCGAAATCGAGTCTTTCAGCGAATGGTCGTTGCAGAAGTACGGATTGTTGGAAAGCGCCCAGGGCGCGATTTCCCGCGATTCCGCCTTCGGCGCGCGAATGGTCTCATAGCGATGAAACTTTTCCTTGCCGAAGATCCAGTAGCGCCCGGAGCGCTGCTTCACCGGCGTAGGCGGAAAAAGCTTCTCTCCAAAATAGTCGTCGTTGACATAGCCCACCGAAATGTTGTTCAGCGGCTGGTCAAGGTACTGAAGCGAAATATCTGCCATTTTTCCTCCGTGATGCGTGGAGCGTGATTAGTGGCTCGAACCACGAATCACGGACCACTGCTTTCTGGCGATTCGCCGGGCGCGCCGGAGAATTGAAGCGCTTACGCGAAAGCTCGTCGCCTCGAGCCACCGCGCTACGCGGGGATCCGCTCGGCCTTCGCCGGTGGATCACCCCCGCCGCATTGAAGAAGCGGTCAGCCATTAGCACTCAGCGATCAGCTTTCAGCGATCAGCTAAAGCTTTAGCTGAAAGCTGACTGCTGATAGCTGAGAGCTATTCCCTACGCGACTGCTTGCGTAAAGTTCAAGAGCACTTCCACCACGTCATCGGCTTCCGCCGTCGTGTTCTGCGCGATGCCCACGGCGTAAATCTTGGTGCCAGCGCTGATCGACAGGTTGGCCGTGTTATTCACGCGACCGTACTCGTCCGCCACCACCAGGATGTCGCCTTCATTCACCGCGCCGGCCGCATACACTTTGGCAATGCCGTTCACCTGCAGCGTGAGCCCGCGCCCTTTCAGGTTGTAAAGCACCGGCGCGGTCCCCGTCACCGTTTCGGGCGGCGTCCCTTGCGGCACAAAGTAGTTTGGCTCGACGAAATGCTCGATGGTCACGCCCAGCACCCCTGGCGCGTTCGACGCGCCGGGCAATGTGGCATATTGCTGGTTCTGCGTGGTGTCCGTCGTGTCCTTCACCAGCACCGAAAACTTCGCGATCCGCTCGTTCACTCCGCTGCGAAATCCAACCGTCAATCCGTTAATTCCTGCCATCTATTCGCTCCTTTCAGTCGCGAGAAGCTTTCAGTTTTCAGCAGTCAGCCAAAGCCTTAGCTGATCGCTGAGTGCTGATCGCTGAATGCTTCAGCCTGCCGTTCCGTCCGCATTCACGCGCCGTGAATGCCGGGCGCGATACTGCTCCGCCAGCACCGGGTTCTCGCTCAAAAACTGCTTGAACGCCGAAGCGTAATCCAGCTTCGACTCCCGCATCAGCTTCTTCACGCCCAGATCGATCTCTTCCTCCGGCGTCCCGCGCTCCGCCGCGCCCAACCCCTGTGCTCCCAGCGTCACGGCCCGCGCCGACTTCAGGTATTCCGCAAAATCGGCTGCGCGCTCAATTGCGTCGCGGAAGAAGAACTTGCGATCGCGCGGCAGAATCTTGCCTTCCCGCACCGCCGCGTCGATCATCTTCTCGGCTTCCGTCGCTCGAATGTAATCCGCAAACGTGATCTTGCCCTTGTCCGCAAGCTCGGTCGCGCGCTTCGCGTCAACCTTGCCGTCGCGCGCCACTTCCGTCAGCAGCAGCGAGCGCCGCTCGGCCTCGCGCGCGGCTTCTTTCTGGTCTTCATCGTCATCGGGATTCACCCCCAGATGCTTGGCTGCGTGCTGCCGCAGGTCCTCTTCGCTCATGCAGCCAACGTCTGAATCGCCATCGCTCAGGATGTGATGCCCTTCGTGCTTCGAGCCTTTCCGCCCTTTGCGAATCTTCAGCATTGGCAATTCGTGCTCGCCTTTCCCGTCCTTCTCTTCCGTGTCTTCAGTAAGCTCTTCTTCGGGATCTTCCAGCTTTTCCTTCTTTTCGTGTTCGGCCATCGTGATAGCTCCTTTCTGATTTCTGTTCCCTGTTTCCTGTTCCCTATTGCCTGTCGCCTGTTCCCTATTGCCTGTCGCCTGTGGCCTATTGCCTGTCGCCTGTGGCCTATTGCCTGTCGCCTGTGGCCTGTCGCCTGTCGCCTGTTCCCTGTCGCCTATCACCGTCCCGTCCGACAGCATGATCGGTGGGAGCTCTTCCAAAAACGGATGGTTTGTCAGCGCGCCGCTCGTCAGAGTGGCGCCTTGCGGCTCTCCGGTCTCCTTGTCCTTCGCGCCCCAGTCAATAGCGGGCGACAAGAACCGATACTGGCCCGTGCGCAGCATCTCTTCCGCCTGCGGCGTCCACTCGACAAAGGCAGTCAGCACACAGCTATCAGCTTTCAGCTTGCTGACCGCTGACGGCTGATCGCTGACGGCTATTTTGTGGATCCACCCCGCCGCCGGAATCGCGCCGCCCTTCGCCACTTCCGGCATCTCGCTGGCGTGCTCGTAATCGATAGGGATCATGCCGTTCTGGCGCTTCTCGAAGTTGCGCACCATGTCCGAGAGGTCTTCCTTCGAGATCGAGAAATCGTGGTCGCCTTTCACCCAGCTTCCCGGCACCGCAATCGCAACCTCCCGAAGCTGCGTGCTGGGTCCGTGCAGGGCGATTCCTTCCGGCGTCTCGACCGCCGCTCCTGCGCCCGTCATCAGTACCGCAATGCGAGTGTCGCGCGAATATTCCTTCTCGAAATTCGATGTGTCGATTCCGTACTTGTGCGCGCGCGCGATGATCTTGCGCTTCAGCGCCGCCTTGGCATCGGCCGGAATGCCTTTCGACTGATTGAATCGAGCCATCGCGTCGCGCACATGCGAAGCATCGTGCAGCGGAAATTTCCACTTGCTCGGCTCGTCGCCCGGCGCGTAGCCAAAATCGCTTTTATGAACTTTATCGCCGCCTACCGTCGCATAATCTTGCTCCGCCATGAAACCTCCCCACTACCGTGATTCGTGATACGTGGCCAGTGGTTCGAATCACGAACCACGAACCACGGCTTACTTCATCTCCACCATCACCGTGTCGTACCGGCACGATGCCGTTTGGTTGTGGATGTTGCAAGTGCTGTCCAGCACCACGCCTGCGGCCGTCGAGCTGGAGTCGTTCGCGGCGTTCTGCGTGAACGTCATCGTGTCCCCATTCGCGCCGTTCGCCGCCATAGGAGGCAGGTGATCGATTCCCGATCCGCCGCCGTAAAATCCCACATTGTAAAGGCCGTCCGTGACCTCCGATGAGTTGCCCGTCGCAGCGAGCGCTCCCACCGTTGCGTTGGTTCCGACAGCCGTATTCGTCTGCGAG
Source organism: Terriglobia bacterium (assembly GCA_030040455.1). GTDB lineage: Bacteria > Acidobacteriota > Terriglobia > UBA7540 > UBA7540 > RH2-MAG17b. Next base: position 5,240 of record JASHTR010000558.1, read on the forward strand.
ATCGGAGTGCAGCTTGAGCCCAAGCACGCGAAAGCCACCCATTCAGGCGCTCCGGTTTCGGTCCCTGGCGATGTCACAGTCACAGTGTTGGTGGCCGTACTCGATCCCGTCGTGATTTGAGCGGTCGGCGAAATCATCGTGTAGCATCCCGATCCCGCTCCCGAGCTGTTCGAGCGATAGGCGACGCCGACCGTCACCACGGTGCTGGCTGGAATGTAGCCGCCCGTAGTCGCGGTTGAAAGTGTTGGAGCGGTAGTGGGAGCGGCAACCGAGGCCAGGGTTCCCACCCAGGTTCCGTTAATGCTCGTGCCATCCGTTCCGAGCGCCGCGTCTTCAATCGTGAACGTGTCGCCGCTCACGAGGGTGCCTGACGCACAGATTGGCGATGTCGTCGTTACGGTGACCACGTTGCCGGAGCGACTCCACGAGCTGATCGAGGCGTACTCCGTCGATCCAAACGAGCCGCCCCAATCAGTGGTGAGCATGAAGAATTTCCCGTCGCGCGAGGCCTGCCCAATTGCGTGCTCGGCATTGAAGTAGTAGTTGTATTCCAGCGCCCACGTCCGCGAGAATCTCCAGTCCATCTGCGAGAAATTAGTCGAAAGCGAGTTCACCTCGTCGTTCCAGGGATAATAATTGGTTCCCACGCCATCCCCTGAAAGCGCCATCGGCATGTTATCGCTCGCATTGTCCATCATCCAGTTGACGTGCGTGTCGTATCCGCTATAGGGCACCGAGACGTTGAGCAAGTTGAAGGTGGTGGGACTTGAAGCTGCATGGTTGCCATAGAGCTTCGGGTAATAAGGTGTCAGGTCCGCCCCCGCCCCGGTATTGAAGCTGTTGTAGCCGTTGGCAATGTGGCCGCCTCCGCACGGAAGACCGACTCCATTACAGTAATAATAATTTCCGGTTCCAATCTGCCACACGGCCGTCGAGTCAGTCGAATAGTCGATGCGAAGCCATTCGCCGTTTCCAAACATACGAAGATTGTGAATGTCTCCCGTCGTAAAATCGCTGATCGTCCCGCTGCCTCCCAGGTTGCCGCCGTATTCCCCGTTCGATAAATTAATCCACGCGCAGGTGTTGGTTGACTTCTGCCAGACCAGCGCAATCGTTGCGGTATCCTGGGCGCCCGCTGAAGCGCTCACGGCAAAGTTGTTGCCATCGTTGCTAACCGACATATCCGAAAACCATTCCGGACTCGCAGGCAGCACGTCGCAGTTGCTGTCCG
>JASHTR010000559.1 GCA_030040455.1 Terriglobia bacterium
TCATACATGATGCCTGTTCCACAAAACAAGAATGCCATTGTCTTTCAACTCTTGTCTCTGCTATTAGAAAGCGCTAGTATTCTTTTCACGGGGAGCGCCCGCTCATCCCTGGAGGGAAGCGGAATCCGGGCAGATTCGAGGGCCGTGGTCAGGAGTAGCGCTGTGTGGGGATGGCGCGCGGCCGCATGTTTTGTGGAGGAGGGATATATGAAAAGAATGAAGTGCGCGATCATGGTCTTGTGCGGGCTCGTGATCCTCGGGTGCGGCTTTAGCCTGCTGGGGGCCGCGCCCCGCCATAAAAAAGAGAAAAAAACTCCTGCCGGCGACACTCCAACCGTGCAGCTTTATGATGTGCTGAACAACTCATTCGCCGGAAAGCTGGACACCTATCTTCTTGCCGATATTTACTCCGATCCTTCCGGCCCCGGCCAGCAATATCAACGGGTCCTGCACGCGACTTACGATAAAAATCTCTATTTCGGCCGCTTAACCATTCATGTGCGCAGCGTTGGGAAGCTGAACTCGCAGCAGCTCGTGATTTACACCCCGGAAGCTATCTTCAAATTTGGAAACAGCGATTCGCAGGAATTTGAGAAGATCAACTCAGGGAACTTTGGCGAGACCGGTGACCTTTACCTTGAAACCCGGAACGACGAGCCGCTCGCCGAAGCAGCCATCACGGACGAGGTCCGGCAGGAGTACGACATGCTGGTAACCAAATATATTTTGCCGGCAGTCCAGAAGCAGGCGTCGGGGAAACAGTAACGAGTAACAGCCAAAGAATCCCTTCCAGCGCTTTCGCGGTTTTCCCGCGTCACTATCCACTCATCACGACCGTCTAAAACTGAAGCCGCAATGAGAGCATACTGCGCATTGAAGACCCTCCGGTTGCAATCCTCCTCGTCGTGATCTTTGCTCCTCCCACGGGCGCTCCAGATGGGTCGCAAACATGCCCGGTAACGCTTGCCCCATTTTGCAGTGCATAGTGTCATGTAACCTAAGAAGCTGTGAAAAAATTAACATCCTCTCGCAAAGACGCCAAGTCGCCAAGAAACGCGAAGTGGAACTCCTTGGGTTTCTTTGCGTCCCTTTGCGGCTTTGCACCTTTGCGTGATGCTTTTTGCTTGTGTTCTAATTTTTTCACAGCTTCCTAAGTAGGTGGCAAATCGCCACGGACGGGTCATGCTGAGCGCAGCTCCGTGGGCGATTCATAAATCGTCCCCGCTACATGATGCTCACCGGGTCTACGTCAATTACCACCGAGCGCGGGGGAATCCGCCGATAGTCGCATTCCTCTGTGACGGTTCGCAAAAGCCTGTTCAGAAGCGGTCGCGACCGCGACTTGATGAGAATCTGAATCCGATACCGCCCTTCGATCCGGGCAAGCGGCGCGGGATTCGGTCCGAAAGTACGCATCACGCGCGTATCCGCCCGCTGGGCGACGAGTTGCCCCAGCTCATGCCCGATTTCGGCCGCCCGTTGAAGTTTCTCATCCTGAGCGATAACGTTCGCAAGCGCCACCAGCGGCGGATAATGCATCATGCGGCGAAAGCTGATCTCCTTGCTGAAGAATCCTGCATAGTCCTGGTCCGCCGCGAAGCGGATCGCGTAGTGCCCCGGATAAAACGTCTGCACCAGCACGCGGCCTGGCATCGCGCCACGCCCGGCGCGCCCGGCCGCCTGCGTCAAAAGCTGGAACGTGCGCTCCGCCGCCCGGAAATCCGGCAGCCGCAGCCCCATATCGGCTGAAATCACACCCACCAAAGTCACGCCCGGAAAGTCATGTCCCTTGGCAATGAGCTGAGTCCCGGCAAGAATGTCAATCTTCCCGTCGCGAAAATCGGAAAGGACCCGCTGGTAATACCCGGGGTGCCGGGCCACATCTCGGTCGAGACGCTCGACACGCGCGCCAGGAAACATCTCCGCCAGCTTGCCTTCAATCTTCTCCGTCCCTTCGCCTACATAATGCAGATATTCGCTCCCACACGCCGGGCAGTTCTCCGGAACGGCAGCGGTGTATCCGCAATAATGGCAGATGAGGCGATGCTCGCGGCGATGGTAGGTGAGCGAGATGGAACAATTCACGCAGGTGATGGTCTCCCCACAGCTCCGGCAGAGGAGGAACCATGAGTAACCGCGGTGATTCAGCAGGATCATCGTTTGCGCGCCGGAGGCGAGTTGTGCCTCAATTTCCTGTTTCAGGCGGCGCGAGACCGGCGCCTGCGTGTGCGTCTCGCGGAATTCCTTGCGCATATCCACAATTTCGACGTCCGCGAGCGGCCGCCCCCCTATCCGCTCGGTAAGAGTAAGCAAGCGGTACTTTCCTTGCTGCGCGTTCCAGTAGGACTCAAGGGACGGTGTAGCCGAGCCCAGCAGGCACAAGGCTTTCGCCAGCCGCGCGCGCACCACTGCCACGTCCCTGCCGTTATAGCGCGGCGTCTCTCCCTGCTTGTAGCTGCCATCCTGCTCTTCATCCACGACCACGAGGCCGAGGCTTTCGAGCGGCGCGAAAACGGCGGAGCGCGTTCCTAACACGGCCCTCGCCTCACGCCGCCAGACGCGCCACCAGGCTTCTCTCCTCCGGGCGTCGCTCAAGCCGCTGTGCAGGACTTCGACCTGGCTTCCGAACCGATCGAAGAATTGCGCCTGGAGCATGGGGGTGAGTGAAATTTCCGGAACCAGCAGGAGCGCGGAGCGGTCCCGCGCGAGGCATTGCGCGATGAGCCGCATGTAAACCTCCGTCTTGCCACTTCCGGTGACGCCGTGGAGCAGGCAGGCGCTGAACTCGCGCTGCTCCATGCGCGCCTCGAGCGCATCAAGGGCCGAAGACTGGCCCGCGGTGAGCTCGAGCAGTGCTATCTCAGCTCCGGAGGAGGCCTCGCCGGTGTGTTGCCAGTGAGCGCTCCTCGCATCGGCCAGCTCAAGCAGGCCCGCCTGATGAAGCTGCTTCAACGCGGCGAAGCTCGATCGCGCGGACCTTAGCAATTCCCGATGATCCCGGACAGCACCCTGCTGATTCAAAGCCTCAATAATCCTTTGCTTGACCGGCGAGAGCCGCCGCCGGGGCTCGGGCTCCGCTGCTGCCGGGGGCGATCCCGCCAGGCGCACTGCCAGCACTTTTCGATGCTCGCGTTCCTCAGAAACGGTAGCCACCCAGTTGCTTTTCACTGCATTGGCGAAGGTGTATTGAAACTTCCGCCGCACAGTTTCGAGCGTTGCTTTGGGATGGGCTTCAAGATAGGAGAGAAAAACAGCCTCGTCACCCTCGCGAATTTCTTTGAAGAGCGCGGCGCGGAGATCGGCAAGGTGCTTTCTCCCCGCCGCCGTTAGCGTTAAGACTCGTGCCTGGCAGGTTTCAGAACCTACGGGAAGCATGGCATGGAACACCTCGCCCGCCGCCGCCAGATAGTATTCCGCGATCCACAGCCCCAGCGTGAGAAGCTCCGGAGAAAGCAGCGGTTCGGGATCAAGGACGCGCACGATCTCCCGCGGCTCGATGCCGGCATCCACGCGAGAGGGCGGCTCGATAGCAATCCCCGTGACCTTGCGGGCGCCGAGTGGAACAAGGACGCGCTGGCCGGGCAAAACTTCGAGCCGCTCCGGCACGCGGTAAGTAAGCGGCGCGCGAATGCCGGTCATCACCGCAACTTCCATGAAGCTTTCCTTTTTCTTGCCGGCCATCGAAATCACAGTGTAGCAGCAACGTCCAGCGTCGTGTTTCAGGCAGGCAAAACACTTTACCCCTGGTCCGAAAGTTTGCCCCGCGGTTGCCATCGCGCCAGCACGATCCCTGCTCTCTTGGATTCCTGATCGCGCGGGAATGGATTGGGGGTGATTTTTCATGCTTCGCGGAACGTCGCAAAGCGAGACGAGCGACTCATCGAAGCGAAGAATGACAGCGAGTGAGCTCAACACGACACATTAAAATTTTCTCATTCCTTCATCGATATCACCCAGTAAAAATGCTATTGTCAACTGAATAAAGAGTTATAATCTGGGAAAACAAGGTGTTCGTAAGAATTACGGCAAGCCATCGAAGGAAGGTTGGCTACCGAGCTCAAAATGCTGGTTGGAGAAAAGGGAGATAAGAAGAATGAAGAGGAGGCGTTGTGAGAAAATTTTCGATCTGCCTGGTTCTGGCCTCTTTCTGCTGGGGTTTACCGATTTCGAATGTCGCCCGCGCAGATCAGCTTTACGGCTCGATTCGCGGCGTGGTCGCCGACCCTTCCGGCGCGGTGATCCCGGCAGCTACCGTGACAGCGACAGATGTCAACACAGGCATTTCGCACCAGCTCAAGACCAGCGCGGATGGAAGCTTTGAGTTTCTAAACCTCATCGTCCCGGCCACCTACGACGTCGCCGTCCAGAAGAGCGGCTTTCAGAGATTTGTCAGCAGAAGCATCATCCTCAACATAAACCAGACCTACGTGGTGAACGTGGTCCTCAAGGTCGGCGCGCCCACCGAGCAAGTCACTGTAAGCGCGAACCCCGCACAGGTGGAATCAACCAGCATGGAACGGGGAACCGTCATCAACAGCCGGTTGATTCTGGATATCCCCCTGAATGGACGCAATTGGGTTCAACTCCAGCAGCTTGAACCCGGAGTGGTGGCAGCCTCGGACGACACGAGCAACTATGCCACCAACGGCAGCCAACCCGAACAGAACAGTTACCTCATCAACGGAACGGATGATAACGACCTGCCTTTAAATACGGTTCAGGTGACTCCCAGCGCGGACGCCATCGCGGAATTCAAGATGGTGACCAACACCATCAATCCTGAGTATGGCAGGAACTCCGGCGCCATTTTGAATGCGGTCATCAAGTCCGGGACGAATCAGTTCCACGGAGATGGATTTGACTTCTTCCGGGAGCCCAGCCTTAACGCGAGGAATTTTTTCCAGCCCGCGCCTGCCATCTTTCACCGCAACCAGTTTGGAGGCACGGTTGGCGGCCCGCTCTGGAAAAACCACACGTTTTTCTTCTTCTCTTACCAGGGCACCCGTGAGACCCAGCCCGAAGTCTCCGCGGACTGCGGCTGCCCCACGCCGGGCGCAGTGCCCGTCTTTTCACAAGCACAACGCGATGGAGTTTTTCCCGGTCTCGCTACCTCCACCAGCACTTCACCTTTCCCATTGGTAGGCGATAACGGCCAGACCTACCCGGCCGGCACGCCCTACTCTACGATCTTTTCAAACGGCACTATCCCAAGCGCGGATTTCAACCCCATTTCCTCCAACCTGTTGAACAAGTACGTCCCACTTCCTACGGTGGGGTCGCTGTACGAGTTCAACCCCGGTCTGAATTCCATCGACGACCAATACCTTACCCGAATTGATGAAACGATCGACAGCAACGACTCGATCTGGGGCTACTTCCTCTGGGAGCGGAACCCTGACACGCAGGTCATTCCCTTCACTGGAGCCACAGTGCCCGGCTTTGCCCAAATCGATAAAGTGCATTGGCAACAGTACACGGCTGCCTGGAACCACACATTCAACGGCACGACGCTCAACGAGGCACGGATCGGATATACGCGCCTCAATTTCTTCTCCGTCGCTCCCCAGACCCCGATGGCGCCTTCGTCTGCAGGCTTTACCGGAATTACCCCGCAGCTTACGTCCGGCGAGGGTTTGCCCGTGGTGAACGTGCTCGGATACTTTGATTTGGGCTTCTCAACCAACGGGCCTCAACCGCGCATCGACCAGACCTATCAGGCCACGGACAACTTTTCCAAGGTTGTGGGCAACCATACGCTTAAGCTTGGTTTTAACATGCTGCGGTTCCAGGTTTATAACCCGTTTTCCCATGTCAATGATGGAGAGTTTAATTTCAATGGCACGGGGATGTACTCAACAGGCGATCCCGCGGCGGATTTTCTGCTTGGTATTCCGGACAACTATAGCCAGGGAAGCGGCGACATCCTCAACGAGAGAACGCAAGAGTATTATTCTTACGCCCAGGACCAGTGGAGGATCCGACCGACCCTGACCCTCACCTATGGTGTCGGATGGTCCATCGACACGCCCAACGTTGATAACTATCACGATAATCATGCCGGTGTAGCATTCCGTCCCGGAGAGCAATCCACGGTCTTCCCAACTGCGCCCACCGGCTATGTCTTTCAGGGCGACCCGGGCGTTAACGCCTTCGGGCTAACCCAGTGGAAAGACTTCGCTCCTCGTTTTGGGTTCGCATACACTCCCGACTGGGGATGGCTGACCGGAGGTTCCGGCAAGGCCAGCATCCGGGCGGGGTATGGCATCTATTTCAATCGCTTTAATGGCGAGACCACGAACCAAACAGAGGGGTCGCCGCCTTTCGCGCTCAATTCCTTCGGCGTTACCGATGCCAATGCTACGAATCCGGCCCTCCCGCCGCTCAGCCCCAGCTTTGCCAACCCCTTCGCGGATATTGCTGGCAAGTATTCGATTCCGAACAAATTTCCTTACACACCCAGCTCCACCCCCAACTTTTCGCTTTATTACCCAATCTCGGTCAGCGTGTACGACCCCAACATTTCAATTCCATACGCGGAGAACTTTAGCCTCACGGTCGAGCGCCAGCTTGGGGCCAGCACCATCCTTTCGCTTGGCTACGTGGGAGCAACGGGTCACCGCTTGCTGTTGGCTACCGAATTGAATCCGGGAATCAATCCGTCGGGCTGCGCGGCTAATCCTGTTTGCGCCGCTAACCCCGGATATCAACCCGTACTATTTCCTGGAAACTATAATTACCCTGGCAATATTTTAGCTTCTATCGGTGACGTGGCTACAGTAGGCAACTCCAACTACAACTCCCTCCAGGCGACCATCAACAAACACTTTTCCCACGGGCTGCAATTTCTTACTTCATACACGTGGTCTCACGCCATGGATGACAGTTCAGGGTATGAGAATTCCGGCTTCGGGGGGAGCGGGTCAGGAGGTTTTGGGCAACTCAGAAGCATCAACCCCTTCAACCGTGAAGCGGCGGATTATGGACCGTCCATTTACGACGCCACCAACCGCCTGGTTATCAGCTACGTCTATCAGTTTCCGAGCGTGCGGCATTTCAATTACTTCACGAGACTGCCTAGCCGCCTGACGGATGGCTGGCAGATCAGCGGTATGACCACCTTCCAGAGTGGATTCCCGCTCGACGTTGTTGATAGCGCTTTCCCATCCCTTACCTCCAGCTTTTATACTTACTACACCTACAGCGGAGGTGCGGGCTGGGATGTGCCGAATGTTGCGGGTCCAACAAAATACTTGAATCCGCGCTCGAACCCGACCAATCTTTGGTTCAGCCCAAGCAGCTTTTCAGCCCCCGCGCTCGGCACGGAAGGTAACGCGGGGCGCAACCTTCTGCGCGGTCCGGGCCTTAACAACTTCGACTTCGCCTTGGAGAAGGGGTTGCGGATCACCGAGAGCACCCGGATGGAGTTGCGCTTTGAGTTCTACAACCTCTTCAATCACACTCAGTTCGATCCGGCGGGTATCACCACGGATTTCAACTCACCGGCATTCGGAACGGAAACGGCAGCCTACAGCCCTCGCGTGATTCAGTTGGGCGCTAAGTTCTATTTCTAGCCAGCTCATGTTTACTTTTTTAGCCGTAAGTCATTGAAAGCACATGAGCCGTTTTGCAGTTGGCCACTTGACAACTGTTTCCGCCCCTGCCGGCGGCTGAGGCGGGTCCAGCCGGGTGATGTCGAGAGCCTCAAGCACGTGGGAAGTGCTACTCACTGCGCAACCCGGTGCATGCTCGCGATGGCCAACGGAGCCGGTCAATTCCTACTCATCGTGATTTTCTGGGACTGGTTTGATCTTCAGGATCCGGCGCGACATCTGGTGCATGGCGAAGGAATTTTATTAATCCTGCGCCGGTCGCCCTTCCCGCTCGTCTCTTAAAGAAGCCTGCCGCCGTTTCGATCACTCCGACCTTTTCAGCCACAGCAACGGCGATCCACTGGTTGAGAGAGACGCCATCCTCCTTGGCGAGGCGCTCTGCAGCCCTCTTCACCGAGAGCGGAAGCTTTAATGGATATGTTGCCTTGCTCATCGCTTCACCTTCTTAAGAACTCCGCAGGGAGAATGATGGGAACTTTGAATCGATCGCCAGCCAGGGCAAAGTGTTTGATGTTGTAAGTCACCAGCGCTTCCGCTCGGCCGTTGATCGCGGCTTCGAGCACCATCTCATCACTCGGATCCCGCACCTGGGGGCGCCACTGAAAATGAACCTCAACCAATGCATCCAGGTGCGGGGTCAGCAGATACTTGCGGCCAAGATGCGCGACGGCGGATTGCCGGACTTTACCGACATGGAAAAAATTGTCGATCAGGCGAAAATACGCATTGTCGCCGGATTGAGCTTTGCAGAAGTGCAATAAGCAACTCCTTTCTTTGCCTGCGTTTGCATTTTTTGCTCATCAGCTCATTTATCACACGTTTGGCGTCTTTTCTGGCTGAGAACAGCCATTCTCTGTAACACCCCTGGGTTCATCCCTCTTAATTGATACAGAGGTTTTCAGTCCCACCCTTACGAACCCTTTTGACGGCAATGAATTATTGCTGAGGTGGCGTTTGCTGGAACAATGAACTAAGTTTGACTCCTCAGAGGCACACGGTGGCTGAAAACAACCAGGATATGGTTGATAGTAACCACACAAAATATAGAGCCCCATCCCCATCTCTTCTTGCAATCGCATTCACCTGCTCTTTGGAATGAGGAAAAAGTACAAGGCTTTGGTTCCAGCCCTTCAAGTCGCCGGTATGCGCAATGGCAACCCCTTTATTTTCTTAGTGAAACTGGATCCGATGATTTCCCATCTACGGGTCCGCCTCAGACTTAGGAGCATCGATAAGCGACCATTGCGGGATGTTCTCTTTGGCCTGCGGCTTGCTTCGTTTTGGATCAGATGTCAAAAATTTGAGTCTTCCGAGAGGTCAGGTATGGAACACACGCTCCTCGCAGCCTCCGGTAGGAAGTGGGATCGAGCGGGCCGACCCGTCGCTATATTGCTGGGAGCTACCTTCCTGGCAAGCTTGGCTCCCGTCGCTGCCCGCGCTGCCCGCGTCACCCTATCTCCAGGGGCACGCATTGCCGTGCGCCTTGATGACACCCTCAGCACCAAAAACCACTATTTTGGACCCATTATTCAGGCTACGCTCGATCAGGCCGTGCTTGACTCACGGGGCCATATCGTGATTCCAGCGGGATCGCCGGTGAAGCTGGCGATGGCAGAGTTCAAGCGCGCCGGCCATGTTTTTGGCCGCGCCCGCATCCGGCTGCGTCTCTATTCCGTGGTTTTGCCGAGCGGAGCGGAGATTCCATTGGATGGTTACGCCACGCGCCTCGATAATAATAAAAAGCCCGGAGCAGAAGGCACGTTCCACGGGCAGCGTAGTCTCGTAAAAGACGCTGCCGTGGACGTTACAGCGCTGGGTGTTGGCGGTGGTGTCGGCTTTGAGGTGGGAGGTCCATGGGGACTTCCGGCAGGAGCCGCTGCCGGACTCCTGACGGCAGGCATCTGGACGGTAGCGCGCCGAGGCCCGGACCTGGTGCTGCCTGCAGGCACGGTGATTGAGTTCACGCTCGGCCGTCCTGCCGATATCGACCTGGCGGATCCGCCCCCTCCCAACGAGCCTGCCGCTTATTCCTACGATCCCGCTAGTAGCGATCCTTCCGGCCCTGCCTGGGGACAGGGTTTGGCCATCCCGCCTTCTGAGGACCTGGTGGCTTTGCTCGACGAAGTCAACGATC
>JASHTR010000047.1 GCA_030040455.1 Terriglobia bacterium
ATTATCGCAGCCTGGCGAGCCAATGAACGAGAGAGGGAGGTTTGTTCCAGCGCATCGTATAGTTCCCCGGATGCCGTCAAGCTCAGGAGGCCGTGAATGAACACGCCGGCGGTCCTGGTTTACCTTTTCGTGGGAATGACTGTAGTCTTGGCTCTCCTGGTAGCCTTCCGGGCTGAGCTGACGCGGGCGCAGGGAGGCAAGATCCTCGCCTTTATCGCGCTGTTCATTTTTCCCGTTTTAGCCGGTTGGGCGGGCTTTTCCCACCACATGGACCGCGCCGAAAGCACGCGCTTCTGCCTTTCCTGCCATGTGATGTCAGACTACGGTCGAAGTCTTTATGTAAATGATCCGAGCTTCGTTCCGGCTCGTCACTTCCAGAACGATCTCGTTCCCCGCGATCATGCCTGTTACACCTGCCATACGGACTACACCCTGTTCGGGCCACTGCATTCAAAACTGCGCGGCCTTCATCACGTCTATGTCGAGTATCTGGGAACCATTCCAAAGCCGGACAAAATCAAGCTTTACACGCCTTTCAACAACCGCGAATGCCTTCACTGCCATCTTGGCGCGCGAACCTTTGAAGAGGAGCCAGGCCACCATAAGACGCCGGAGATGATGGCAAAAATCAAGGCCAACCAAATGTCCTGCATGACGAGCAACTGCCACGATACGATCCATGATCTTGACGATCTGAAGTACGCAACTTTCTGGAAGGAGAATCAGTGACGTGGCCGCGCTATTGATTGAAAGCCGCATCCGCTGGGCGGGGATTCTGATCGCCGCCGGGCTTGTCATCCAACTGATTACGTTCATCTGGTTTGGTCCGTTGCCCTTCATGGCTTTCATCCTGATGAGCTGTCCCCTAGTAGCCATAGGCATTCTCATCTACCTGTATTCGCTCCTCGCGACTCAATCCTCTCCAACCCAGAAGAGGAACACATCCTCGTCGGATCATGTATGATACTTCTCACGATCAGCGCTGCAGCGTTACTGTACCCGGCGGTGTGGCCGCGTCAGGGAAGTTGTACTGGCGCGGCGGGGTCCAACCGCATCCGAACGTGTCGTAGCGCGCACCCGCTGTTTCGATCCGGTGCATTTCCCGATACCAGGGCGCAGGCAGGCGTCTTTATAAATAGTGAGCATTTTTTCTCGCCGTGGGCCTTTATCTAAAAACAAGAAGGGATGATTCATGATCGAGGCCGTATTTGCGGACCGGATTCAGTTCGCGTTCACGGTGATGTTCCATTACCTGTTTCCCATTCTTACCATGGGACTGGGCTTCTTCATCGCCGTGTTGTCTACGATGCACCTGGCGACCGGTGACCAACGGTATGCCAGCGCCGCCCGATTCTGGGCCCGAATCTTTGCCATCAATTTTGCTCTGGGCGTGGTTACAGGTATCCCTTTGGAGTTTGAATTTGGGACTAACTGGAGCCGCTTCTCAGCCTTCGGCGGCGGCGTCTTTGGGCAAACGCTGCCTTTGGAAGGTGTTTATGCTTTTTTCCTCGAGTCGGGCTTCTTGGGTCTGTTTCTGTTCGGCGAGGGACGGGTTCCGCGAGTGGTGCACTGGCTGGCAGGGATAGGTGTATCACTAGGGTCGCTGCTCTCGGGATACTTCATTGTCGCCACCGACGCCTGGATGCAGCATCCGGTAGGCTATATCGCGGATTCCGCAGGTCGCATCCACTTGAAATCCTTCTGGGCCGTGCTGCTCAATCCGTACGCCGGCTGGCAATATGCGCACACCATCAATGGCGCCCTGCTCACGGCCGCTTTTGTGATCGGCGGCGTCGGGGCCTTCTACCTTCTTTTGAACAGGCATCAGGAGTTCGCCCGGCTCTCGGTGCAGACGGCCGTGGTTGCTGGTCTGATCCTTTCGCTCACCCAGCTCTTTCCAACCGGTGATATGGACAGCCACAACGTGGTCCAGTACCAGCCAACCAAGTTGGCTACGATGGAGGGTCTGTTTGAAACCGCGAAGGGCGCGCCCCTGGCGATCATTGGTATGCCCGATGCGCAACACGGCAGGTTGCTTGATCCGGTGCTGGTGCCGGATTTTTTGAGCTTTCTCGCTTATGGCGACTTCCACGCCACCGTGAGCGGACTCAATACGTATCCCCAAAACCTCTGGCCGCCGGTTGAACTGACCTATTACGCTTACCACATCATGGTCGGCCTGGGGACAATCTTTATCGCGATTATGCTCTTGGGGATGTTTCTCCTGTGGAGACGGCGTTTGTTTCAATCTCGCTGGTACCTCTGGATATTGATGCTGGCATTGCCCTTTCCCTACATTGCCAACGAAGCCGGTTGGGTGGTGGCAGAAGTGGGGAGGCAACCCTGGCTTATTTACGGACTGCTAAAAACGGCCCAGGGTACCTCGGCCAATGTAGCAGTAGGTGAAACCGTCTTCACAACTCTCGGCTTCGCTGGAGTTTACCTGATGCTCGGCTTGCTGTTCTTATTGCTCGTTGGGAGGGTGATCCACCAGGGCCCTCAGGAAGAAACAGTATGAACATTGTCTGGTTTTGGACGCTGGCAGTGATGCTCACGGCATATGCAGTGCTGGACGGATACGATCTAGGGGCCGGGGCGCTGCATCTGTGCCTCGCCCGCGGCAATGAAGAACGTCGCATCGTACTGAATGCCATTGGCCCTGTGTGGAACGGGAACGAAGTGTGGCTCATTGCCGCTGGCGGTATGATGGTTGTGTCCTTCCCGAAAGTTTACGCCTCAGGATTCAGCGGGTTCTATCTGGCTCTCATGGTGGTGTTGTGGCTTCTGATCCTGCGCGGCGTTTCCATTGAATTTCGTGGCCAGATCGACCATGACCTCTGGCGAGCATTCTGGGATGCAGGCTTTTGCGTGGGCAGTCTGCTGATCGCGCTGCTCCTGGGGGTAGCGCTCGGAAATGTACTGAGAGGTCTACCAATCACTGCAAATGGCTACTTTCAGGGAACGTTTGCGCTTCTGCTGAATCCTTACTCAATCCTTACAGGGCTCTTGAGCCTGGCGATTCTCGCCTGGCATGGGTGCAACTACCTGAGAGTGAAAACAGACGGTGCTTTGCTGCAAAAGGCGCAGCGCTGGTCCGCACGCTTATGGTGGGCGGTGGTGGTGCTGGTCGTCGCCTCGACCGCAGCAACTCTGTTGCTAGGCCCTGGAATGGGGCAGAATTTCCGTCTTTATCCACTCTCCCTGGTATTTCCCTTGCTCACCTTGATCGGCTTGATGGGTGGCTTTCTTTGTCGCCGTAACCATGATCGCGGTGCTTTCCGGTCATCAACTGCCGTCATTATAGGACTACTCACCTCAGCCGCCATGACCGCCTTCCCCAATTTATTGGCCTCAACGCTCGACCCTTCCTACAATCTGACCGTCTATAACGCCTCTTCCTCACCGCACGCCCTGCTCGCCTCATTCATCGCTAATATCGTGGGCATGATTGGGGTGATTGTGTACAGCACCTACGTGCACCGGACGTTCGCCGGCAAAGTGCAACTGCGCGATCACGGCTACTGAACGCGGGTGCCGTGCAGTCTGCTGATATTCAACCGGCAGACTAGTGCACGAGAATCTCTAAACACTAAGCCGCACATACCAAGTTCGATGGCCGCTTCGACGTTTTCTCTGCGGTCGTCAATGTAAATAGCGCGACTCGGCTCAATTCGAAAAGTATCGAGGAAAATCTCAAGAATACGCCGGTCTGGCTTCAACACCTTCACTTCTCCCGAAAGCAACACGCCGTTAAACCAGCTCAGGCATTCGAATCGATTGACAGCAATAGGGAAGGTCTCTGCCGACCAGTTTCCGTTTTCTCATGCTCGTTTTGAGGACACCGTGGCAGTTGACCGAGAGGCAAGTCCGTCCAATTAGCTGATTTTGCGAAGCGATCGGATTTTGACGGCTCACAGGTCACAATTTGGATGGCATAAATCGGGGCGTACGATTATTGCGGACGACAACTCTTTAGTCGATCGGACTAGCTGGAGCCAACGATGTGACAAGGTCAAAGCGCTGAGATGTGCTCGGGGTGAGGCAACACCACCGAAACCGGGGCCCGGTGGACCGGGACGGATTCACTGCGAGGCTGCCGAGAGGCTCTCTACTCTCGCTGTGGAGATCCTTTTCAGCGCCTCAGCTAGCGTGTGGTCGATAATCAATACGTTAACAAGGCCCAGTCGCAGCACTTCGTGCACTACCGCAGCTTTGTTCTCGCCAATGGCGACGACTATCACGCCAGGTTTGCGCGCACTAGCAATTCCAGCAATGCGTTGATAGTGCTCCAGTCGTATCCCCGTCCAGGAGTCCGCAATCAGGCGAAGCTGCTTGCTCCTTGAAAGATCCAGATTCTGTCTGGGGATTAGTGAGCCTCCAATGTCTCCGGCAGCCAATTCCCGGAGGTTCTCGACTGGGATGCCTCCAGTCTTTATAAGCTGGGACTGGTACATTTGCCACTGCCCTTCGAAGGATCCAACACTGGTAACGATGGCATCCAGCCGTTCAACTAGGGGTATAGATTTTGCTGGAGGACCGAAAATTCGCTTGAAGTCTCCTATTTCGGCGACGTACTTCTTAATGACCTGTCTCTCACTAGGATTAAAGACTCGCGGGATGACAGCCGCGACGCCCGCGAGCGATAGGGGCTGCGCTTCCGAACCCCACCAGGCTGCAAGTCTCGAAGCTAAGGCAGAAGAAGCTCGATCCGGTCGGCTGTCGGGCCCCAGCGGTTCGCCACTGGTGGGAATAAATAATGTCTTTTGAGGCTTGCGAGGTCCACCTGGACCGTTGCACGACTTTTCGAGTGCAGTGACTAAGGCAGCCAAGGTATGTCCCCAGCCCACGCCGATGTTTAGGCAGCGGCGCAGGAGTTCGGATACTCTTCTCGAAGCAGGCAAGGAGAAGTACTCCAACCGGGTGTTCCAGTTTTCAGCGGAGGTTCCTTCGGCGCCGCTGTAAAATATGCGCAGCTCCTTGAGTGTGGCTCTTGGGCACAAAGAGCGCAGATGGGTCTCGAGTTCGGCGTGGGGGGACGCCATAGTTCGAATTTCGTGGAGCACTCCAGGGGAAAAGAGCCATTCCGCCGTTTGGGTCACCATCCAGCCTTTGCGCGCCGCTTCGGACGCGAGTACTGCGACCCTGGGCTCGTCGATCTTATAACCGTTGTCACTAAGGATCTCGGCGATTGCCCGTCCAGGGAGCCCTTGCGCTTTCAAATAGGCAACCGCAAGGATCTTCTTTTCATTTATCGTGAGAGATTTCAACAGGTGCATTTTGATCGCCTCCAGTGAAGGGTGCTGTCAGTTGAGCCTAGCAGCCGAGGGCGGATCGATGGCCTTGAGAATGTTCCAGAGGTGTCGATACCCGATTCTTCCGGCCTGAACGTCCACCAGTTCCTGCTCTAGAGAGTATATGAAAACTCCGGATGCCTCCATGGAGCCCGGGCGGTACGGAAAGCCGGGTGCGAATTCAAAGAGCTTGTTCCTCGGAACGATGTACAGCGAAATCTGAGTTGCTTCGGCAAGTGCAATGATGTTTGCGGTGGACGCCTGCGGCTCAAGAGCCAACCACTTCAGCAGCAACGAGACCGTCGCTGGAACGAGCGAGTGTGCGGCCCCGGTCGCCCGAAAAACCGTGATGGGATATAGGCTGTCCCGGCCGAAACGGAAGAGGCCGGGGCCGGAACCGAGCGCCTTTTCACCTGCAGCCTGAATCGGGAACTTACCGTGTCCTGGAGGCAGTTGAAGGACGTGGAAGTGTAAATGATCTATGGTTGCACCGGCTCCCCATCCGTTATAGAGAATAACCCATCCCGAGAGGGCCTCCGCGAGTGCAATGATGTCTTCCACAATCTGCTGGATTCTGGCGCCGGTCGATACGAGATCAGGGGTCTGCCATGACTGTGGTTGGTGGAGGGAACTGGCAATGGTCGTGTGAAAGGGCGCAAAGGGGTAAGGGTTCGGCAGAGCATTATAGTTGCGGCCATTAAGCGTAAGTACGTGGAAATGCTGCATGCCACGTTGCTGCCTTCGCAAATCGATAACATCCAGCGCGCAAGCTGCTCGTTTGCCCGTACCCACCCGCAACGCTCGCCGCGGGTTAAACTGAACGATGAAGTGCCCCTCGCCGCTGGGATCATCATAGCGGAAATAGCGAAGCTGGGAGAGGTCGTCTTCGATGAATCCCCCCTCGAGATGAAGCGCGAACAGATAACTTAGTGCGTCCGGGAGTGGCAGACTTTGCAGCGTACGGGCTATGTCCCGCTGTCGGCTCTGCCACGACAAATCGTTCGCCTCGACGGCGTTCTTGCGAATACTCTCGAATTCCATCATGGTCCATCCCTCCGAGATAAGATGTTTGTCCATCGAACTCAGTTTCGGGCG